>CAZJYF010000430.1:0-3989 GCA_964549665.1 uncultured Saprospiraceae bacterium | reverse complement strand
AATTATTGACTTTAAGATTTTCATGCTGGATTATTTAATTATGGTTTGATGGTGTGACGGTGCGGTGGTATGGGGGTGTGACGGGGTTCAGCTATCTGGTTTTCACACCATCACTCCATCAAACCTTCACAACAAACTCCGCAGTCGCCCCTGCGTTTGCAACAATTTCAAAGTTGCTAATTTATAATCAAAAAGCTGTTGATTGAACAAAAAAGTTGCTTGTCGCAAATCAGATTCGGCATTGAGCATTTCGAGGAGCGAACTGTTGTCCTCTTTGAATTGTAGCAATGTCTGTTGGTACAGTTCATTTAAAAGGTTCAGGGTTTCCTTTTGAGCCGAAAGCAGCTCTTTTTTGTTCTGCAAATCTGCCAACGCATTTTGATATTCAAAATCGGAAAATTGTTCAGCTTGTTGGGCTTTGAGTCGAATTTGTTGGAGTTTGATTTGATGTTGTTGGAGTTTCGATTTTCTTTCAAAGCCGTCGAAAATAGGAACCTTGACACCTAAGCCCAGCCAGGAAACCCCCGTCCAGCCATCCCCGTCGAAGGGAGCAAAGCCGTTTTGTTGAAATTGAAAACCCAGGTAGCCCAACGCTTCCAGCGTAGGCAAGGCCTCATTCTGGGTAGCTTGAAGGCTTTGTTGCTCTAATTGTCGTTGCTGTTCCAACAAACGCAAACGGGTGATATTTTCTTTGGAAGGCGCTTTGGTGTCGAGGGCTTGGCCGGCAGAAGGCACTTCTTCAGCAATGGAAATATTTTCATGGAGGGGCATCCCCATCAACAGCTTCAGGGCTTTGTACTGGGTCTCAATGCCGGCATCCAACTGCATCCTTTTCACCTTCAGACCGGAGAGCTTCACCTCCAGGTTTTTCACATCGGTAGCTTTCGCAAAATCATTTTTGTATTGCAGTTCGACCATTTTGAGGAGCTTCTCCAATTTTTCGCGATTCAACTCGAGCACTTTCTTTTGTTCTTCATTTTTTAAAATGGAGAAATATCGCTCCGCCACCCCGTAGATGATTTCTTCCTCCGATTGCTGAATCAACAAATCATAGACATCCGTGGAAAGCTGTTCCATTTTCCTTTTGCTGAAAAGCGATTTGTCGTAGAGGACCTGCCTTGCCGTGATGCCTCCTTCCCAGCTATTTTTGGTGCCAAACCGAAGGGGTACGGTCTCCGCAGGGCTGCCAAAAAATTCGCCGGGCAAATGACGCCGGGGCCGGTCAATCAACCGCCTGAAATCGGCGGAAGCCGAGACCTGCGGCAAACCGACGCTTTTCTTTTCTTTGATGACGTAATCGATATTGCTGCGGTCGAGTTGCGCCAATTTTATTTTTTGGCTGTTTTCCAATGCAAAGGCCAGGCAATCGGAAAGCGCCATTTTTTGTTGGGCAAAGCCCATCAGCCACATTAGGGTAAAGAAGATGCAAAGTATTGATGTTTTCATGGATTTGTTTTTTATCAAAACTCGCTAAAAATTATCCTGTCCTGGATAAGGTAAATTGCACGAGCAAAAATAGGGAATTCTAAATTGGAGAGCATGCTTGCAGTAGCTTCTTAAATGGTGGAAAGTATAATCGGCCGAACGGAACCTTTGGTTCCACCACGAGGTCACCGGAGTCGAATGTCATCAACTCGGGGAATACGTTGTTGTAAAAGTCCAGTAAAACGGAGAACCCATTTTTTTCTCGTCGCTAAAGCATTTAAAAATTATCGAATCAAGGTGGCATATCCGTGATAATCAAAAGATTGACCGCGCGGACCGGTGAAAGAGACCAAATACACATAAACCCCTGCCTGCGCGGGTCGTCCATTTTTTTTCGCCAAACCGTTCCAGGAAGAGGCAGGGTCTTTTGTCTCAAAAACCATATTCCCCCATCTGTCCCAGATTTGCATTCGAAAATTCGAAATCCCGGGAATCACGCCAACGCCCTTAAAAAAGTCGTTTACCGAATCGTTGTTGGGCGTAAAAGCGTTGGGCATGTGGAACAGGACAAGGGGTTCGACATCCACCAGTTGTGTGAGGGTGTCCTGGCACTTTTTCGGGTGGGTGACGATGAGCTGCACTTGATGAAACCCCGTATCGGGAAACGAATAGACAGGGCTTTGATCCTGCGAAATGAGTTGTCCATCTACATACCAATCCCAATGAACGGAATTTAATGACCGGTCGATAAAATGGACGAGCGGATTCAAATTGTCGGGATGGGGCGGGTCTATATTAAAATCAGCCTGCGGACGGGCTTCAATGGTAATTAAATTTTGGAACAAGGTGTCAACAAAGCAGCCAATGGGAGAGGTAATTTCCACACTGACATTGAATTCACCCTCCTTTTGATAAGTATAGGTTGGGCTGATGAGTGTTCCGGTTCCGCCGTCACCAAAGTCCCAGGCAATATCGTAGGTTTCATCTATCGGGGTGGATAGGTTGTCAAAAAATATGTTAGCAGGGGGGCAACTGACGGTGTCGTTGGGTGATATGATTATCAGGGCTGGCACGGGGTTATACGAAATGATATTGACGGTATCGTCTTCGCATCCGTTGGCATCCCGCACGGTCAATTTCACAAATTGGTCGCCCGGCTGGGAAAAAAGGTGGAGCGGGTTGCGCTGGTTATCGGTATCACCATCGCCAAAATCCCAACTGCGGGAGGTCAGGGAGGCACCGAGGAGCGACAGGTCTTTAAAACCAACCGGCCCCGCCACGCAGGTGTCGAAATCAAAAGTGAAACTCGCCTTCGTTTCGGGATGTACGGCGACAAACACATAGGCCGTGTCGCCGCAATCCGAACCGGGGTTTAGGTAGAGGCTGCCTTGGTATTCCCCCGTGTGCGGAAAGGTCAAATCGGCATCCCATGTGTAGATGGTGTCCTGGTAGTCATCTATGGTGAATTCCCAAAAAAAGTTGTCGATGGAACTTTGTTGAAAGCTTTTATTTTCAATAACCGTCCGCAAACCATTGCACACATTGAGCACAAAGGAATCTTGGGAAACTTGTTCATCGGCTGCAATATCCGCGACTACCAAAGGTTGGCAACTGACCACGTTGAATTGCAAATCCCTGCGAACAACCGACAGCAGTTCGCCATTCCGAAATTCAGAAACGCAGACGCCCACTGAGAATTGCCCCAACACCTCCGGCGTACCTGTCAAAAGTCCAGTCACGGGGCCAATGGTTACGGGAGGATTGCCGCCCAAAGGGTTGAGTGGGCTAAAAGGAGGCGCGAATTGTACCGTTCCAAAAGGGGGTCCGCAAGGTGGATTTGGCGCAACGCCATCGCATCCGTTGGAGCTGAAATTCAGCCCTCCCCCAACCAAGGGCTCGCAAAGTTCATAAATCAGTTGATCGCCTTCGGGGTCGGTGGCAGAGTGGTCGAAATTCAGGGGTTCCCCAGCACATACGACGATGGGGGGTAAAGTTTCAAAAACGGGGCTGCTGTTGCACAAGGCCTGCGACGCAGGATTTATTTCTACGGAAAAGGTGGCCCCAACTTCGCCGGGAGTGACGATGTTCGTCACCGTGGCATTGCGGCAGCAGCGTTGGTAGACGACGTGGTAACTCACGTTATTCGGCCAAGTGGGGAATTCGTATTCGAAAAGATAAATGCCCTCCTCCACACAGACATTTGGCGGTATTTGAAGGCAGGGGTCGTTCACATCTGGCTCAATACCTTGGATGCTCGAAATAACGACTAGCAAGGTTTGGATAGGGGCTGGATTGTCTCCTTCAAAAAATGCAACCGGCGCCTGAAAATCAAAATCCGCCCCGGAGATGTCGCTGCAATCGCGATAGACTTTCATGACGAAACTGTACTTCCCCCCTCCCTCGCATTGGTACGTGATGACCCCGCCAATGATGTGTTTGCCGAACACCGGATTACAGAAGAAGAGTAGAAATGCGATGGAATAGAGTTGCTTCATTGGTCGAGGATTGGAAGGAATTGGAACAAGAGTCCCTTTTTAATTTAAAATGTAAAATGATAAATGTAA
>CAZJYF010000429.1:0-3996 GCA_964549665.1 uncultured Saprospiraceae bacterium | reverse complement strand
TGCTCAAAAAATATTTGAACTCCCCGACATACATCCCCGACAAAGAACTTTTGGACAAAGCGAGAAATATTTTTGAAATTCGAGTAAAGCTATTTGAAGGAGTAAAACCTGAAATTAAAACGGCAATTAACGAAGGGAAAAAAGTGCTTTTGGTTTTAAATACGGTAGATAGTGCAATTCAGGCATATCAAAATTTCAAACCGCTTTTTAAGGAAAAGGAAGATAAAATTCTATGTTATCATTCTCGATTTATTCAGAAACACCGCTCGGACAAAGAGGCTAAAATTTTTGAAATGGAAGCTCAAATTGGAGGTTGCCTTTTAGTGGCCACACAAGTCGTTGAAGTTTCTTTGGATATTGATTTTGATATTCTTTTTACGGAAAATGCTCCAATTGATGCGATTATCCAAAGGGCAGGTCGAGTGAATCGAAAACGGGAAAAGAAAGGAACTAAAGTGATGATTTTCCAACATTCGGAAATTACCGAAAAGTATGTTTATGACTTACCAAATATTTTGACAAATACCTTTTCGGTTTTAAAAGAAAATAATAAAAAAGCATTAACGGAAAGCGATTTATTGGAATTAGTTAATCTCGTTTACAAAGATTATTATGTTGAAAAAGATGAAAATTTTAAAAAAGGGCTGAGACGATATGCGCTAATTCAAGATGAACTAAACTACATCTTAGATTTATTAAGTAGCGAGGAAGCGTTCACTCGGATTGGTTTGGACACCGTAAATGTTATACCTGATATATTTCAAGAAAAGCTTTATGAAAAAACGATTATGGAAAAAGCAAAATATGAAGTTTCCATAAGCAAAAAACGATTCGATAGTTTGAAAAGTATCAAAGATGAAGAACACAAATGGTTTAAGTATGCCGATGTGATTTACGATTGTGAAACTGGGTTGAAATTTAAGGATAAAAATAAAGGCAATAGTTCATCCAGTTTTCAACCATAAAAATCAACCACCTATGCACCAAACCACCATCACCTTCCCCCAACTCCGTCTCCAAGTCCGCGACGGACACAAACTCCGGGGCTATTTCGCCGAAAAATTCGGACAAGAGTCCGACCTTTTCCACAACCATGCGCAGAATGGCAAAGCCATTTATCGGTATCCGCGCATTCAATATAAAGTGGTTAAAGGAGAGCCAATGTTAGTGGGTGTCAATGAAGGCGCAGAAATGCTGATCGCGCGATTTTTGGAAATGAAAATGGTCAATATTGACGGCTGTCAACTTCCGCTTGACCATAAAAACCTCAAAAGCGAGGAATGTATTACCGGTGTTCGGGGGTGCTTGTACAATTACCGGTTTGTCAATCTCTGGATGGCGCTCAATCAACAAAATTATGAGGCATATCAAAAAATGAACGACGAGGAGAAGCAAGACAAACTTAGACGTATCCTTATCGGCAACATCATCGCCTTCTTCAAAGCCGTCGGGTATCAGGAGGAGCAACAAATTATGGTACACCTCCAAATCGAAGAAGCCCACGACACCCACTTCAAAGACCAACGCATGAAAGCCTTCAAAGGCAGCTTTGTCTCCAATGTCTTATTGCCCGATTACATAGGCTTGGGCAAATCTGTGGCTAGAGGATTTGGCGTAATCCAACAAATGATATAGGTCAAAACAATTAAGGTGTTGACTTGAAGTCACCACCTTAATCCGGTTGGGAGTTATCAAACAAGTCAAATTGACCAAAACTCAAATCTTTGTTCACTTTGCGGGTAGCTATTCCTTCTCTCTCCTATGCCTAGAACCCTCGGGAGGGTGAAGGGCTGTGCACAAAATCAATCAACCAATTATGCAAATACACCTCAACACTTGGGGGACTTATCTCCATGTCAAAGACCAACTCTTTGAAGTCAAAATAAAAAAAGATGAGAAGGTGGAAAAGCACCTTTTGGCAGCCCATAAAGTCAAAAGCATTTGGATAGGGCAGGGAATTGCCCTTTCCTCCGAAGCGGTTCGGTTGGCGATGAAACACAACATCGATATCGTATTTCTGGAAAACAATGGCAAACCCATCGGCCGGGTTTGGCACAGCAAATTGGGTAGCACCACCCTCATTCGTAAAAAACAACTCGAAGCAAGTATGGGTCCGAAAGCCTTGCACTACACAAAGTTGTGGTTAGGCACCAAACTCGACAACCAAATCAATACTATCAAAAATCTCAAAAAACACCGCATCCAACATCACGAATACCTCAATGAAAATATAGAGCGCATCTCCAACCTTCACCAGAGTCTCATCCGATTAGAAGGTAAGCACATCGATGACCTCGCCGACACGATACGAGGGCTCGAAGGTTCTGCCGGCAGGCTGTATTTTGCTACCCTTAGTCATGTGTTGCCTCGAAATCATCGGTTTCAGGGTCGTTCCTTTCGCCCCGCGCAAGACCCCTTTAATGCTTTCCTCAATTATGCGTATGGTGTATTGTACAGCAGGATTGAAAAGGCCCTAATTCTGTCTGGTCTTGACCCTTTTGTTGGTTTCCTTCATCGAGATGATTACAATTATAAAAGTATGGTCTATGATTTTATCGAACCCTATCGAAGTTACGCCGACAAAGTAGTTTTTAGCTTATTTGCTGCGAAAAAGGTCAATCAATCACATACCCTCGAAATCACGAATGGCGTCACTCTCGATAAAGGAGGAAAGGTGCTATTAATTGAAAAACTGAATCAATATTTGGAGGAAGAAAAAATTCGCTACAAGGGCAGAAACCAAACACGGTCCAACTGCATCCAAGGCGATGCCCATCGTTTTGCCAATGAATTGATAGGTAAAAATCAAGCAATCCCGAGTACTAGACAATATTAATTATTTGCCATGATAATCTGGGTGATGTACGACATTGAAAATGATAAGGCACGCAATCACGTGGCTAAATATTGCAAGCAAGCAGGACTTTACCGAGTGCAGTATTCTGTGTTTTTAGGGCTCTTGAATGCTAACCAAAAAGACGAGCTCCAACTCAAAATCGAACCCGAAATAAACCTGGACAAAGACAAAGTTTACATTTTTCCGATGAGCCAAAATGAACTACGCGAAACGACCTTACTCGGTCAAGCATTCGACAAAAAACTCGTCTCGGATCAAGTCAGAGCGCTATTTTTTTAAATTAACTGTCATTCACTGTGTTTACTATTACACCATCTCACATCATTGAATACCTATTTTGTCCGAGATATACCTATTACGAATATGTTTTGCGCATTCCCCAAAATGAAGACAAATACTTTAAAGTAAATCGAGGACGAGCTGTCCATGAACAAAAAGCCCGACAAAATATGGAATACCTTCGTCGCCGACTCGGGGTGAAGGACAAATACTTAAATCAATACCTGACGAATGATTTGCTTCGAGGAGAAGTGGATGAAATTTTGCTGTTAGATGACAACCGGATGGCGCCACTGGATTACAAATTTGCTCAATACAAAGATAAAGTTTACGATACCTATAAAACCCAATTGTATTGTTACGCTTGGCTTATACAGGAAAATTTCCAAAAAGAAGTTCAAAAAGGTTATTTAGTTTACGCGCGTAGCAAAAACAAACTTGTAGAAATCTCCATCACCGAAGACCATATTGAAAAAGTGAAAAAAACAGCCGCAAAAATAAAGGAGCTTTTGCAGCAAAGTCAGTACCCAAGAGCCACGAAATACAAAAAAAGATGCTTAAATTGCACCTATCGAAATATTTGCATCCATTAAGCACCATTCCGGCTGGCAATTTATTAGTAAGCCCCCAAAAAGTAGGGATAATTAATTGACAATCTGTTTATAATGAATTCGGAAACCTTTTTAAACCAGATCAAAACCACGTTCTTTGATATGCAATTTCTAAAAAATGAGAATTTTCCAAGTTGATTTATATCGTTGACTATCAGTTCATTAAAAGACTATTCGGCTTCAAATTGAGCATCCAGAATAACAAGGATTGAAACAGGAGGTACATAATGATTTGAATTTTAGTTAGTT
>CAZJYF010000428.1:0-4007 GCA_964549665.1 uncultured Saprospiraceae bacterium | reverse complement strand
AAAATGGGGGTCTGTCAGAATCAGAATTTTCGAGGTTCAGCATATATTGGATGGCTCGTTGGAACCACCTCAACTGTCCTTTCCCATTTTCTGACCTTTATCATAATCCTCCATCAATTTTTGGATGGTTTTTTTCACTTGAACGGAAAATTCTTTGTTCAAAATCCAGTGATAATATTGCCGGTCATTGGCCAGCTTTTCCACTACGGGCTGGCCGATATATTTTCCAAAATTGAACACCACCACCCTATCCGAGTTGTACTTTAAGCGGTTCGTCACGTCGATGGTGTTGGGGTCCTGAGTGAAATCATGGATGGCTTGCATGTCGTTTCGAATAGGCGTTTGGGTCACATTGCCGTCGCCGTCGACATAGTCAAGTCCGTCGTATCGTTTGAGTTGCCCCTTCAAAACATCGACCGTGGCTTTCACGTCCGCCAAAGCGTCGTGGGCACCTTCCAATTCCTTGTTGCAGTAAAATTTTAGTGCTGCCCGAAGGGTTCGAGGTTCCATTTTGTAAAAAATCCGTTGCGCATCTACTATCCGGCGGTTTTTCAAATCAAAATCGAAGCCAGCTCGGGCAAATTCCTCCATCAACAGGGGCACATCGAAGCGGCTGCAATTGTATCCCGACAAGTCGGCTTCTCCGAAAAAATCGAAAAGCTGTTGGGCCACTTGGGCAAAAACCGGCTTGTTGTCCACATCTTGGGGCGTGATTCCATGAACACTTAAAGCTTCTTCAGAAATAGGAATCCCCGGATTGATGAGCATGGAGAGTTCCTGTGGTTCCTTGCCATTTTCAAAGTATTTGATGATGGCAATCTGCATGATGCGGTCACGCACGACGTTCAAGCCAGTGGCTTCAAGGTCGAAAAAACAAATATCTCTATTTAAGTTAAATTCCATAAAGTGAAAGTTTAGGTGTCATTGAGTCAATGACAAAGTTTCAATGAATTGCAATTATGACCAATGACTAATTGACTACTTTTTAAATCCGGAAGTGTAGCGAACCGACAGGCTGCCATCTTCTTTACTATAAATAAATAGGGCTTCGATTTCTTGAAGCCGATTGGCTAACTCGAAAGATTTTTCCAATCCCATCA
Organism: uncultured Saprospiraceae bacterium; assembly: GCA_964549665.1. GTDB lineage: Bacteria > Bacteroidota > Bacteroidia > Chitinophagales > Saprospiraceae > CAZJYF01. Next base: position 2,907 of record CAZJYF010000428.1, on the reverse strand, counting down.
CCATAAAAGCGGTAGCATAGCCATCTGCCATCATGCAATCATCTGTAAAAACAGAGGCACTCAACAGATTGCTTCTTTCGGGGAAACCCGTTTTGGGATTGATGATGTGGCCGTATTTTCTTCCTTCGACCTCGTGAAAATTGCGGTAATTTCCGGAAGTGGCGATTGATTTATTTTCCAGGGAAACAATCTCTTCAAAATCGGTCATCGCCGCATCTTCCTTGGGAACGTTTATGCCTACTGTCCAAAACGAACCTTTTGCATTTTTACCCCTCGCCCGAACCTCGCCGCCAATTTCAACCAGATAACTTTGAATGCCCTGGTCTTCCAACAACCACCCTATCGCATCGACACCGTAGCCTTTCGCTATCCCGCTAAAATCTAACTGAACCCCTGCCGATTTTTTGTGAATTTTGTAAACAAAAGAATCGAGTTTCATTTCGATTTTTTCAAACCCGACAAATTGCATCAGCGAATCAATCAAAACGCTGTCCACCTTTCCAGCGGACTTCTTCCCGGTGAAACCGAATCCCCAATAATTGACCAAGGGCAGAACGGTAGGGTCGAAATAGCCGTTGGTTCTTTTATGAATGAATTTGGCAGCCAAAAAATTATCGACAAAAAACTGGTTTTTGAGACCGGTCAGGCGGGGGCGATTTATCAATCGGTAGCTGTCATTTTCGGTATCGTAAAAACGATCCGCCCGGTTAATTTTTGAGATGGTAGCGCTATCGATGTAGGTCGAAACTTCTTGGTTGATGTTTTTTAAAAGCGCATCGATTGGAACCTGGTAATTGCGATGCAAACTATCCAAATAGGTCACGTGATAGGTGGTTCCCATCGTTTTTCCTGAGAGTTTTTGGTACGATGCCTGTCCATCCTGCTTTCCCTGCTGGCAGGAAAACAAAAACCCTAAAACGCTGAAAATTAGAATTTTATATTTCATTTGGGTATTGAACTTGGCTGGTCGAAATTCTGAAGAAACAGAACACATTTGCAATACTCCCTATAAAACCTTGCGAATTCTGGCATCGAGTGAATACCAACCCGCCCCGGCTAGCAGCAGGCAAAGGTAGGGAATCAGGTAAACGATCGCCAATTCTTTCTTGGCAAAGGGGTCGTGCCAATGGATTTGAAAAACAGCTACCAGAAGCATGACAATCAATGGGATGACCGCCCAGCGCGTGAACAAACCGAGAATCACAAAAATGGCACAAAAAAATTCGGCAAAAACGGCCAAACCCAAAGTGACTGGCGCGCCCAGCCCAAACAGGTCGGCAAATTGGGTGGGGTCTCCGGTAAACAATTTCATCATCTTCCCGAAGCCGTGATTGATAAGTATCAAGCCCCCAAAGGTCAGGCGAAGCATCAGTAAAACCGCGTCAAACTTTTTTGAATCTTGCATTTTAAAGGATTGGTTACAAAAGTGCCAAAAGTAGGAAAAATAAAACTCCCGATTAAAATTTCAGATTATACCTGGGCTCAGTCCGCCTTGTTTTTTAAAAGAAATTATATCAGGATGATTGTGGAAATCACCATGATAAGATTCAACTGATAACACTGTTGCACCAGGCAAAATGCTCTCATTCGCCCCAGCGATAGGATTCCAAATCGAACCCTGCAAGGTCGAGCACCCGGTCAACGACCGTGGCGGCCAATTCCTCAAAATTTTTAGGATGACTGTAAAAGGATGGACAGGCGGGGCAAATAATGCCACCGGCTTCGGCAATTGCTTTCATGTTGTTGATGTGAATCAAATTGTAAGGCGCATCTCTTGGCACGAGAATCAATCGGCGACGTTCCTTCAACATCACATCGGCCGCCCGGGTCAGCAAATTATCGGAGATTCCGTTGGCGATTCGTCCCATAAGCCCCATCGAACAGGGGCAAATAATCAGGGTATCGTATTTTGCCGAACCGGAAGCAAAGGGAGCGGTAAAATCATTTTTTTCGTAAAAATCAAACGAATACTTCCGGTAACTTTCACTCCCCAATTCCAATTGCCAATTGTAGCGGGCGTTGTCACTCATGACTACCCCAACCAATTTAATCTGGCTGCGAAGATTTTCTAATTTATCAAGCAGAACCTTGGCATAAATGGCTCCGCTGGAACCTCCAATGCCGACGACGATTTTTTTCATGTGTCTGCAAATTAGTATTTGGAAGTTAAATTTCCATTAAAACTGCTTTTTTCTTGTGCCATCTTTTCACCTTAGAAGTACTTTTGAAAGAACAATTCTTTTATGGTTCACTGTTTGTAAGATAGGATTCACAATTAACACCTACATTTTTCTAATTTAAAAAATTATTCGATGAAAAAGATTTTGCTATTTAGCCCAATTCTGTTGCTAATAGGCTTCGCTTATGCTTTTGCTCCAAAGGCTACCTCCGGACCAACTGTAAATGCAACTGAAAGTGGCGTAAAATGGTACACCTGGGAAGAAGCCTCCAAGGCTAATAAAAACGAAAAGAAAAAGTTTTTCGTAGACATTTACACGGATTGGTGTGGTTGGTGCAAGCGGATGGACAGAACGACCTACAAAAATCCAGAAGTCGTCAAATACCTCAACACTTATTTTTATCCCGTCAAATTAAACGCAGAGCAAAAAGAAGATATAAAATTCAATGGCCAGACTTTTAAATGGAAGGCGGGCGGCAAAAATGGCATCCACTCTTTAGCCTATTCCTTAGTTGACGGTCATTTATCATATCCCACGGTGGTTTATTTGACCGAGAATTACGAACGCATTATGATTTCTCCGGGCTATAAACAGCCGAAGGGGGTTCTGAAAGAACTAAAATTTGCGGCCGAAGAACGATATGCCACAACTAGCTGGAACGATTATCAAAGAGAAAATTGACGCAAGGGAAGGTCTTTTGGAGATTGGAAAAATTATTTTTCCAATC
>CAZJYF010000427.1:0-4007 GCA_964549665.1 uncultured Saprospiraceae bacterium | reverse complement strand
GGATTAATAAGTTACAACCCCATTCGGAAAGAAAATGGGGAAAGATGTCTGTGGGTCAAATGATAGCCCATTGTTCAGAAGCGACAAAGGTTGCTTTGGGGGAAAAAGAGTTGAAAAGACGATTCATCGGAAGGTTATTCGGCAAAATGATTATCAAAAAGATTACGAAGGATGCGAAACCATTCAGGCATAATGGACCCACCGACCCGGATTTTGTAATTTCTGACGATAGGGACTTTGATGAGGAAAAAGCGAAACTGGTTTCTCTTCTGAAAAAATTTGCTAAAAAAAGTGCGTCCGAATTTGAGAACAGGGTTCACCCGTTTTTTGGAAAAATGACTCCAACAGAATGGAGTATTCTGACCTACAAGCACTTTGACCACCATTTGAGACAATTTGGCGTTTAGGGGTTCATATGTTCAACATTTAGGGGGATTTTGTTTTTTTCGCATTCGTTTGCAATACATCCTTTGACCAGGTGCTGGCTTTATCATTCTCCTGGTTTTTGTAGAATTCCATCGCATCATGGACGTGCATAAATTGGTTTTTTGAACCAATTCCCTCCATCAGACCCGCTTTAAAAAGCAAATCTCGAACCGGACCAATGACACCGCTGATATAAAAGGTGATGTTCTGATTTTTAGATTGGTCAATCATTTCTTTCAACGCATCTAAGCCGCTCGCGTCAATGTCCTGAATACTACTCGCATCCAATAAAAGCAATTTTAGTTTGTCCCCCTTTTGTTTGATAAAATTGCGAATGGATTCTTTGAAAAAAGAAGCATTGCAAAAATACAAAGGAGCATCAAACCGGACAATCAGGGCATCGTCACGCTGCAAGGCCTTTGGGAAACGGCTTATATTTCTATAGTAAGTCGTTTCGGGTAACTTGCCAAGTACCACCATATGGGGCGTCGAACTCCGGTAAATTACCAGAATAAGTGAAAGTAGAACCCCCGCAAGGACCCCCTGCCCAATTCCCAAAACCAAGGTCACTACGAAGGTGAGGAGTAGCATGTAAAAATCGGAACGGTAAACTTTCCAAAGAAACAAGGCTTCCTTAAAAGCAAATAAACCGGCGATGGCAACCATGATTATGGCGGCTAGAATGGTTTTTGGAAGATAGAAAAAGACGGGTGTCAGCAATACGAGGGTTAGCCCAACCAAGACTGCCGTGATAATGGAAGACAGTCCGCTTTTTGCGCCCGAATCGCTATTGATGGCAGAACGGGTAAAACTACCCGATGTGGGAATGGATTGAAAAAAAGCGCCGCCAAATTTGGAAATCCCCAATGCCAGCAACTCCTGATTGGGTCGGACAATGTAGTTTTGATGTTTAGCTTCCAACACTTTGGCAATGCCTATAGACTCTACAATTTCAATGATTGTGACGACAAAAACTGTAGGCAATACGGCTTTAACATTTTCCAAATTAAAGTCGGGAAATGAAAAACCAGGCAATCCTTTCGGAACATTTCCCACAATATCAACACCAAACCTATCCAGCCCGAAAATTTTTACCACCAAAATTCCGATGGCAAGCACCATTAACGCTCCTGGAATTTTTCGACTAATTTTTCTAAAAAGAAGAATTATTAAAATCCCAGCCACCCCAATCATCAAGGTAGGAAGATTGGTTTCCTGCAAATGAAAAGCCGCGTATTCCAAAGTTTGGTAGAAGTGTCCAAAACGGGGAATATCAATCCCCAGGATGTATTTCAACTGGCTAATCGCAATGATGACAGCAGCGGCGGAGGTGAATCCGGCTACCACCGGATGGGAAAGAAAATTGACCAAAAAACCCAATTTCAAAAAGCTCATTCCTATTTGAACAATTCCAATTAGCAAACCTGCAAGAATGACCAGGGCAATGAAGGATTCACTTTGGGGTTCAGCCAATTTGCTTATTCCTGCCAAAACCAATAAAGACGATATGGCTACTGGACCGATAGACAATTGCCTGGATGTTCCAAAAAGACCGTACAAAAAAATTGGAATCAATCCGCTATAAAGCCCGTAAATCGGTGGCATGCCTGCCAATAAAGCGTATGCCATTCCTTGCGGCACCAGCATTATGCCAACCGTCAATCCGCTAATAAAGTCAAATTTAAAATCAACTTTTTTATAACCGGGAAATACTTCTAGTATGGGTAGGTATTTTTTCAAATCCATTGCAAACAAAAAAAAGAATGTCAAATTGCCAATGTAGGAAAAATATATTTTTGGCAAAGCCTGGGTCGCACAAATGACCAACCTCCTACTTTTTTCCCTTCAAATAATACAAATCTTCCTGCGGCCGAAGCGGCCGGGCGAACCACAGAGGACGCCGCAAACCATCGGGACCCGGTGCTGGCCGGGTCATTTCCAGCCATTGCCTGTAAACTTCATGAGACTTATTCGTATCAACAAAAATATCGCCGTACTTATCGCCCGGATGGGGTTTTTCGATTCGAACCCGTTGGTGCCAACAGTGCATGCCGCTTATCGGGTCGGGATGGACCGCGTGGGTGATGTTTTGGTGGACGCCCCCGTCAGTCCAAAAAATTCGCTTGCTGTCTTTGTCCGCACTTTGATATGGACGAACGCCGGAAAGGGTCTTCATCTTCCACCCTCCTTTTCCATCCGTTTCAATTTCAACGGTATTAGTAGCCCAACGGTTTCCGGTTTTATCTTGCGGTCGCCGCCAACGACCGAGGTGGTGCGAACAAGCGATGACGCCCGGTTTCATTCCTTCCGTCACCCAAACTTTGTCAATAAAATATCCGATGTCGGTATTGAGGCGCACCAAATCGCCCGTTTTGAATCCAAAGCGTTTGGCTTCCACCGGGTGCATCCAAATAGGGTTGCGATTGGAGATTTCCATCAGCCATTTCGCATTGCCCGAACGGGAGTGGATCAGGGTGGGCAAACGGAAGGTCGGCAAAAGGCAATATTCTCCTTTTTCGTGGTCAAGATTCTCCTCATGAATGTGACTCTTGATGTAGGTTGGGATCGCGTATTCCGGCCATTTCCAATCCACCATTGTTTGGGAGAAAAATTCATTTTTGCGCGTGGGGGTAGCGAAACCTACGAATGGAATTCCATTGATTAGCACCCCAATACTCTTGCCATCTTTGCGGATAAGGCCGGTTTTAGAATCAATTTTCGCCCCTTCTAGTTCGGCTTCTGACAATTTAAATTCGTTCTTTTTGTAGCCGTGTTTTTCCACTTCGAATGCGCCGTATTTGCGCATGTATTCCAATTCTGTCAGCCCCTCTTTTCTGGCAGCTTCCGGCAGTCCTTTTGTGTTTTCAAAGATGAACTGGTAATATTCGTCAATGGATATTTTTTCGCCGGGGCGATAAGGCGAAAGGAAGTGTTTGCGAATTCCGAGGCTGCCGTCCGGATCTATGCGCCAACTCAATTCGATCCAAAATTCATCTTCTTCCCACACTTCCCCGGGGTTTACTTCGTAAGTGAATTCGACTGTTTTGCCGGCACGCCGGGCGGCTTCCCGCAAAACCGGTTGCCGGAAAGCGATCCACATACCACTATGCGTGGCATAGCTATTCAGGTCATGGCGTTCCGAAGCGTGTCCCATTGGCAGCACATAATCGGCGTAAAATGCCGTCTCATTCCAAGTGGGGGTCAGGGCGATGTGCAAGCCGATTTTTTCCGAATCCGTCAAGGCCTCAATCCAAGTAAATCCATCGGGATAGGTCCAAACCGGATTGAATACCCTCGTAAAATAAACGTCCAATTTCCCCCTGTTTTCTTTGAGGAAATGGGGTAAAAGGAAACTCATTTCAAAAAAGGCAAGCGGATATTCGTTTGGAAAGTGGAGTTCGTTCCAAAACTTTTGCCCCGGTGGCGTATCGAAAAACCTGGGTTTGAATTTATTCCAACTGTTCGGAGAGGTGCCGCCCACCGTGCCGACGCTTCCCGTCAACACACTCAAAAAATGAAGACAACGCGCGACACACCAACCTCCCAAATTTCCACTGCCTGCGCTGCGCCAGGTGTGCGTC
>CAZJYF010000426.1:0-4008 GCA_964549665.1 uncultured Saprospiraceae bacterium | reverse complement strand
TTTATCAAAATTTGTAAATCTAAAAGATATGGTTGATGTAAAACCTGATGAAATATCAGCAATACTTAAACAGCAATTATCCGGTTTCAGCACGGCTACCGAACTGGAAGAAATAGGAACGGTCGTTCAAGTCGGAGACGGGATAGCCCGCGTTTATGGTTTGAACAATGCCGAATCCGGCGAATTGGTCGAATTCAAAACCGGTGTGCAAGCCATCGTTTTGAATCTCGAAGAGGACAACGTCGGGGTTGTATTGATGGGACCTGGAGATGGCATTCGGGAAGGTTCTACCGTCCGCCGGACGGGCCGCATTGCTTCCATCGATGTGGGGGAAGAGTTTGTCGGTAGGGTGGTGAACCCACTCGGAGAGCCGATTGACGGCAAAGGCCCGATTGGTGGTAAAAAGTATTGGATGGCCCTCGAACGAAAGGCGCCGGGAGTCATTTATCGCGAGCCGGTAAGTGAACCCCTCCAAACGGGAATTAAAGCCATCGATGCAATGATTCCCATTGGCAGGGGGCAGCGGGAATTGATTATTGGCGACAGACAAACGGGGAAAACGGCCATTGCCATCGATACCATCATCAACCAAAAAGAATTTTACGACCGGGGCGAACCTGTTCATTGCATCTATGTTGCTTCGGGACAAAAGTCCTCCACCGTTGCCAATGTTGCCAAAACCTTAGAGGAAGCTGGTGCCATGAATTACACCGTCATCGTTTCCGCTTCTGCTGCCGACCCTGCCCCACTTCAATTTTACGCTCCTTTTGCAGGCGCCGCTATTGGAGAATTTTTTCGGGACACGGGCCGCCCTGCCTTAATAATTTACGACGACCTCTCCAAGCAGGCCGTGGCATACCGAGAAGTTTCACTCTTGTTGCGTCGGCCTCCCGGAAGGGAAGCCTATCCTGGAGATGTGTTTTATTTGCACTCGCGTTTGCTGGAACGGGCATCCAAAATTATTACGAACGATGACATTGCCCGTCAGATGAATGACCTGCCGGATTCATTAAAAAATGCAAAAGATGAAAATGGCAACCCCCTTGTTAAAGGAGGCGGCTCTTTGACGGCTTTGCCGATTATTGAAACGCAGGCAGGTGATGTTGCAGCCTATATTCCAACCAACGTGATTTCCATTACCGACGGACAGATATTTTTGGAATTAAATCTTTTCAACGCCGGAGTTCGTCCCGCGATCAACGTCGGGATATCTGTGAGTCGGGTGGGGGGAGCTGCGCAGATTAAATCTATGAAAAAAGTTGCCGGGACTTTGAAATTAGATCAGGCACAGTACCGCGAGTTGGAGGCTTTCTCCAAATTCGGTTCCGACCTCGATGCCGCTACGACGGCCGTATTGGAAAAAGGGAAACGAAATGTGGAGATTTTGAAACAAGGGCAATATTCTCCTTTGCCCGTGGAGAAACAGGTAGCCATCATCTACCTCGGTTCCAAAGGGCTACTCAAAGATGTTCCGGTTGAAAAAGTGAAGGAATTCGAAGAAATATTTTTGCTCAAATTAGAGCAATTGCATCCAGAAGCGCTGGAAACTTTCCGGATCGGCAAATTGACCGATGAGGCTACCGGAATAGTAGAAAAACTAGCCTCAGAATTGACGCATCAATACAGGAAAAACTAAGAAGATGTGCTTATTTCGAATTTCTGCGTTCATTGGGAGACCAAAGATATCCAATGGCACCTTGGTAATCGAAATTAGCACATCCTTATTCGCAAATCAACAACATGGCTGCAAACTTAAAGGAAGTTCGCGAACGCATCGTTTCGGTTAACAACACGCAGCAGATTACCAAAGCAATGAAAATGGTATCTGCCGCTAAATTGCGTAGGGCTCAGCAGGCAATTGTGCAAATGCGCCCTTATGCTGATAAATTAAATGAAATACTCCGGCATGTCCTTTCCAATTTAGGAGATAGTGCCACCACCTCATTTGGTTTGGAAAGAAAAGTGGAAAATGCCTGTGTAGTAGTCGTCACATCGAATAGAGGGTTGTGTGGGGCATTTAATTCTAATGTAATTAAATCGGCTATTAATACAATCAATAAAAAGTATGCCGGCGTTCTGGAAGAAGGGAAGTTGAGCATTCTTTGCATTGGAAAAAAGGGGCATGAATTTTTCAAAAAGCGATATCCAAAAGCTTCCATTATTTCCGAGTATGTCGAATTATTCAAGGATTTGAATTTTGCTAATGTTGCCACGGTTTCGCAACATTTGATGGAAGCTTTTGAAGAAGGGCGGTTTGACGCCATCGATGTTGCTTACGGCCGTTTTAAAAATGCAGCCACGCAATTCCCGGAATCGGAACAGTGGTTGCCCGTCCCAAAAATGGAGCCGGGGGATGATGATAAGAAGCACCGGGCGGATTATATTTTTGAGCCGGATATGGAAACTCTTTTGGAGCATCTGGTACCCAATATTTTGCAAACTACTTTCCAAAAATACCTCCTCGACACCCACGCTTCAGAGCACGGCGCCCGAATGACGGCGATGGATAAAGCCACTGAAAACGCAGAGGATATGTTGAAAGGTTTGAGAATTAGTTACAATAAGGCTCGCCAGGAAGCAATTACAAGGGAAATTTTGGAAATTGTCGGAGGCGTAGCAGCTTTGGAAAACGGCTAAAAAGAACTTGATGAAACCTTAAAAAGGGCATGCCTTCCGGGGTATGCCCTTTTTTCTTTTTATCTTAACGCTGGGAACCACTTCATCAAGACATCATCATAAAATATTGCTAAGCATAGCGAAGAATTCTTCCAAAACAATTTCTTTGTCGGTGGGAGGGAAAAGAGTTTTCTTGAGTTCGCAAGCCCCTTGCAATTTTCAAACCAGCCGGAAGGAATATAGATTCCAAAATGTTTCAGATTTTTCCCATCAATTGAATGGAGGTAGATAGAACACCTTGCAGATGTTTTAAGGCTCGCAGGTGAATGAGAATTGCTTTTTTTGCGCTGTTTTTTCAATATCAATGCCATCCGTCTTAAGAACCAGTGTTTATTCAGGGGCTTAGTTCCCATTATTTGACCTAAATTCCATACCTTGATGCTCTTTCCAAAACGTAAATGAGAAACCGGATGCTCGTCAAAACCTATGCTAGCGCAGTGCAAGGAGTTGAAGCACAGACTATTACTGTTGAAGTAAATGCAGGGGGAAATGTGGCTGCAGGAAAGCAGCTATATTTTCTTGTCGGTCTTCCCGATAACGTCGTAAAGGAAGGTTTTCAACGCATCGAAACGGCCATCACTTGTAGTAAATACCGAATGCTGCGCTTAAAATTGGTGGTCAATCTTGCGCCTGCTGATATTAAAAAGGAAGGTTCGGCTTATGATTTGCCAATTGCTGTGGGAATTTTGGCAGCCACCAAACAAATCAAAGTGGATGAATTGGGAAAATATGTTTTGATGGGAGAACTTTCCCTCGATGGGAGCCTGCGCCCCATCAAAGGTGCGCTACCGATCGCCATTCAGGCGAGAGCAGAGAAATTTAAGGGATTTATTCTGCCAAAGCAAAATGCGCGCGAAGCAGCCATTGTCAATAATTTAAATGTTTTTGGTGTGGGAAGCCTGCGAGAAGCAGTGGATTTTTTGACAGGAAGGAAAAATATCGAACCCGTTTTTGTAGAAACTAGGGATGAGTTTCAAGAATGTAAAAATATTTTCGATGTCGATTTTTCGGATGTGAAGGGTCAAGACAATGTAAAACGGGCCTTGGAATTGGCCGCAGCAGGCGGGCACAACGTCATTTTAATTGGCCCTCCGGTGGAGAGCGACGCGATCCTCGCGCTGGCCGGCGTGGAACGTGCTGACGACACGGCCGTCGAGATCGGCCGGAACGGTCTGCCGCGACAGGTTGCGCACTAGGTGCGTGACGGCCGCTCGCTGCCCGAAGAGCGCGCGGCAGTCCGCGCAACCCTCGAGGTGCGCGGCGAGCTCGTAGTCGTTCGTTCCTCGATCATCGACCGAGACCAGACCGTCGTGGGCATCGGTGTCGAGGCGC
>CAZJYF010000425.1:0-4016 GCA_964549665.1 uncultured Saprospiraceae bacterium | reverse complement strand
TAAGTTTGCAACCGAGAGTGTGAAAAGATACTGTTTTTGGTGTTGCCACAATTCCTAATTTAACTCAAACCAAATCACAAAGATATGCCTAATCTGCCAAAACTTTAAATCCTTCAAATCCATGATTTAGGCTATTAATCGAAGCTGTCAATTCGAGAATTTCGAGGTTTCAGGCTTACTCAGTGCAACATATCAGGGATCGAACTCAAACAACCTCTTTCAACCTTTTTTTTAAGGCGGAAAGTTCATCCCTAAACTGGGCGGCAGTTATAAAATCCAATTCCTTCGCCGCTTTTTTCATTTTTCGTTCCGTTTCTAGCGCCATTTTCTCGATTTGGTCTCGGGTCATGTAGCCAATGATGGGGTCTGCGGCGAGACTGGGTTCTTCCGGTTCGACGTAATATTCCTTTTTACTTCGAATATCGAGGATGGATTTTTGGTTGATAATTTCTTCTTTTGATTTAAAAATCGTTTTGGGCGTAATACCGTGTTTTTCGTTGTAAGCCATTTGAATAGAGCGGCGGCGATTGGTTTCCTCAATCGTGCGTTGCATGCTGTTGGTGACTTTATCGGCGTAGAAAATGACCAAACCATTCACGTTCCGGGCAGCCCTGCCGGCGGTTTGGGTAAGCGAACGGGCATTCCGCAAAAAGCCCTCTTTATCCGCATCGAGTATCGCCACGAGGGAGACTTCGGGCAAGTCCAAGCCTTCGCGCAAAAGGTTCACACCGACGAGTACGTCAAAGCCGCCAAGGCGCAACTCCCGCAGAATTTCCACCCGTTCCAGGGTATCCACTTCAGAATGGATGTAGCGGACTTTGATGCTCAATTTTGCCAAATATTTGCTCAATTCCTCTGCCACCCGCTTGGTGAGGGTTGTCACCAAAATCCGTTCCCCACAGTTTATTCGCTCGTCAATTTCTTCCAGCAAATCGTCAATTTGATTGAGGCTTGGGCGCACCTCGATAGGGGGATCTAACAATCCCGTCGGGCGAATGAGTTGCTCGACGATGAGACCGTCCGTTTGTTCCAATTCATAGTCCGCGGGGGTAGCGCTTGCAAAAATGACCTGATTTACCATGCTTTCAAATTCCGTAAAATTCAGCGGACGGTTGGCCATTGCCGAAGGCAGGCGAAAGCCAAAATTCACGAGGCTCAATTTCCTCGCCCGGTCGCCGCCCCACATGCCCCGCACCTGTGGAATGGTGACGTGGCTTTCATCAATCACCATCAGGTAATCATCGGGAAAATAGTCGAGCAGGCAGAAAGGACGGGTGTCCTGCTTCCTTCCGTCGAAGAAGCGGGAGTAATTTTCCACGCCGCTGCAATAGCCCAATTCCTTTATCATCTCCAGGTCAAAAGTAGTTCTCTCTTTGATGCGCTTAGCTTCCAAAAACCGGTTTTCTCTTTCGAAATAATGGACTTGTTCGTACAATTCCTCCTCAATTTCTTCGATAATTTGGCCCATTCGTTCCCGGGGCGCGATGTATAGATTGGCTGGGAAAATGGCAGCGTATTCAAGGCTTTCGATGCGTTTTCCACTCTCCACTTCCAACATTTCTATCTCCTCGATTTCATCTCCAAAAAAAGTCACGCGGTAGCCGTAATCCACATACGGGAGGTTGATGTCAACGGTATCGCCGCGCACCCGGAACGTGGCTCTTTTGAAATCCGTTTCGGTACGGGAATAGAGGATTTCCACCAATTTGTACAAAAAGGTGTTTCGGGAAATTTCTTGTCCCTTTTTGATGCGAATAATGCCGGTTTTGTAGTCCTCCGGATTGCCCATGCCGTAAATGCAAGAGACGGAAGCCACGATAATAATATCGCGCCGCCCCGACAAAAGGGAAGAAGTTGCCCGAAGCCGCAATTTGTCAACCTCTTCGTTGATGGAAAGGTCTTTTTCGATGTAGGTGTCGGTGACGTTTATGTAGGCTTCCGGTTGATAATAGTCGTAATAAGAGACAAAATATTCGACGGCATTGTTGGGAAAAAATTGGCAAAATTCACCGTAGAGTTGAGCTGTCAATGTCTTGTTGTGGGTCAAGACCAAAGTCGGGCGGTTTAACTGAGCAATGACATTGGCGATGGTAAATGTTTTCCCCGACCCGGTAACCCCTAACAAAACTTGCGCCTTTTCACTACTTTGGATTCCTTCCACCAATTGCTGAATGGCTTGGGGTTGGTCTCCCGTAGGTTTGAAAGAAGAAATTAACTCAAAGCTCATTAATTCAATTTTTTTCAACGCCAATTCTATATTTCCTGCCCAAAAGATAAAGACGGAAACAAAATCATTCAGAGAAAACAACCGACAAAAATACAACTATCTAATTTCAAAACCAGTCAAATTTTATTCTTTTGAAAAGGTGTAAACGGGCTTTTATTTTGCAAAAATTGCGTTAATACCCTCTTTTGGTCCGTTAAACAATAGTTAAGAATGGAGATGCAGGAACTGCAATTTTGAATACTAATTCATTCATTAATAAGTAGTTACAATATGTTGCAATTTTTTTTTCGAAATCAAGACCTGTAACTTCTTGCTCTTATTTAAAGTCTAACTTTTCAAAACGAAACAATAAAATTGTAACTTTGACATTCAAATTTAAATAAACTTTGAACACCAGTTTTTAGACTTTCCTGTTTCACAATACTGCAATGAAGATTCGGAATTGGGAGATTTCCAATGACAAACTTTTGAGTTTTTAGAAAAATCCCCCAAATCAATTGTCTAACATCTATTGTCCAAAGAGTAAAATTTTTGACGATTTAATTATTAATGAAAAACGCTGAAAATCATGACCTATCAAACTATTAAAACCACGGGAAAAAAATTAATTTTCACTCTTTCTTTTGCATTCCTTTTCGCTTTTAATTCTTCAGCACAAAGAATTGCCTACGTTGACGTAAATAGGATTCTCCAAACCATTGAAGAGTATCAAAAAGCACAAGAAGAATTAGACAATACCGCCTCGAAATGGCGTCAGGACATCGCCAAAGAATACGACAAAATCAAGGGGATGTACAACAAATATCAGGCTGAACAAGTCCTCCTTAGCGATGAAGCCCGCAAACAAAAAGAAGATGAAATCATGGAGAAAGAGAAGCAAGTCCGGGATTTGCAAAAAGAAAAATTTGGACCTGAGGGGGCTTTGTTTCAAAAACGAAAGCAGTTAGTCCAACCGATTCAAGACCGGGTGTACAGTGCCATTGAAGACTATGCGCAAGATAGAGGATACGATTTTATTTTTGACAAAAGCGGTTCTTCCGGATTGATTTTCTCTAATCCCGATTACGACAAAACAGATGATATTCTTCGGAGGCTGAGCAAGCATTGATGCCTAAATCTGAAATTTTTAAGGGAGAATTGAATTTGGAATAAAACTAAAAATGTACCTTTGTATACCTTTTTTTAAAAAACAAAATTTATACGGATTATGATGAAGAAAATTGTTAAGATGAGCGCTTTGTCGGTTGCGCTGTTTTTTATGGTTAGCACGATGCAAGCGCAAAAATTCGGTTACTTAAACTCTGCGTCTATCCTGTCCGAGTTGCCCGAAGTGAAGCAAATGCGCTCCAATTTGGAAGGTTTGCAAGCACAATTGGAGAAAAAAGGCAAGCAAATGGTGACAGAATACCAGGAAAAAGAGAAAGCCGCCACTACGAAAAAAAGCCGGGGCGAATTGTCTCCGCTTGAGGAAGAAAAAGTGATGAAAGAACTTCAAGACAAGCAAAACGAAATTGTAAAGTACCAATCGGAAAGCCAGAAGAAACTCTCAGATAAAGAGCAGGAACTACTTAAGCCCATCCTTGCCAAAATAAATACTGCAATAAATGAGGTGGCTAAAGAAAATGGCTTCCAATTTATTTTCGATTCCAGTACGGGGGTCATCCTCTATGCCGATGAAACGCAGGATGTTAGCGAAATGGTAAAATCCAAACTTGGCAATTTGTGATCGATAATTTAAGTATTTTACTTGAAAATGACGAAGCGGAACGTTCAAGCGTTCCGTTTTTTT
>CAZJYF010000424.1:0-4044 GCA_964549665.1 uncultured Saprospiraceae bacterium | reverse complement strand
AAATGGAAAGTGAATGTAAAAAAACAATTATAAAATTACTGGCAAAAACCTTTTCAAAGAAGCCCCTTGGTTGCCGTATTTTCGTTTCTTTGTGTTTTTTGAAATTAAGGAATGTAAATCATGAACCTAAATCAAGTCACGCCTACACAAGAACAGATTGCTGCCCTTCTAGCCCATCCAAAAGACAGACCGATCGTGATGGTCAATATTGTAAAATTCAAAACCAGCGTGGAAGGTGGCAAAGAAAGTGGGGCGCAAGCCTACGCCCGTTACGGGCAGAATGTGCAACCACTACTAAAAAAGGCGGGCGGAAAAATTCTTTGGCAGGGGTCGGTAGCCACTACCGTTATTGGTGATTCGGAAGGTCAACCGGACCTCATATTTTTGGTGGAATACCCTTCCGTGACCAATTTTTTGGAAATGACCGGCAGCCCGGAATATCAAAAAATAGGGCGAGATAGAACGATTGCCCTCGAGTACGGAGGGTTATTGGCCTGCAACACCATGGCCGCTTTCCTTTGATTCGATTGCCGGCTGTTCGCAGCAATAAGGCGACACTGTCAGTCCCTTGCGTTTCAGCAGTCTCAGAACACCTTTCTCTCCGCCCAAATGCCCGGCGCCAATAGCAGCGAATAAAGATTGTTCTTTTACCATCTGGCTGATGCGTTCGGCCATGATTTGGTTGCGTTTAAAAAGTAAAACCTTTCGCATTCTTCCCGCTCCTTTCTTCACCGATTTGTAGAGTTTTTGGATATCTCCATCGGTGTAAAGACAAGCTGTCCGTTCCAAATTTTTTCTAAATTTTTTAATATTTTTTCCGATTTCCATCAAACCCTTGAGTTGATAATTAAGTGGAATTTTCTTCATAATTTCAAACTGTTCCAGATGCGTTTCAATACCCAAAAGAATCCTATCTTCTGATTTGGCAAATTCAAAAAGACGCTCATCCAGAGAAGCGATGTTTTCCTCAGCGAAGATTTTTTTTGTCAAAAAATTGGTAATCAAAATTGGCAGGAAGTGGTTGCAGGAATCCAAATTTAGGCGGGTAGTTTTCAGAAAAAATTTCTGTAGTTTCCGGTACCTTTTGGCGGGCATAAAATCTTTGAGCGTTTTTGCCTCCGGCAAATACAGACCATTCGAGTCCATATCAGAGGAGGTTGATTCATTCAGGTTAAATTCCAGAGCAAAGGCTTTGCATTCCCGAATTTTTTCATAAACCATTTCTAGATTCTGAAAAGAGACCTGATAATGAAGGTGCATAGTTCCAAAAAGGTAAGAAACCCCCGGCGTATCGATCCCCTCGATCTTCCACAGCAGGTTTTTCTTTTTTGATTTCATGGAGAGCTAATTGTCCGGTCACGGGCTGTGCAGAATACAATAACTATGAGCTAAATTTCAAAAAATCAGTCATAGTCAAAGGGAAGAATTTTGGAATTTTTCACCGTCGAAAGGGTCATCAAAGTTTTTAAGCGCTCTATTTCTTCAATTTGCGAAAGCGTTTTAAACAAGAGCTGCTCATAGATTGGAATGTCTTTGCAAATGATTTTTATCAGAAAATCAGCTTCGCCGGTGATGATGTAGCACTCGGTAATTTCATCAATCGATTTGATTTTTTCCAAAAACTGGTTCAGTGCATTTTCCTTTTGCCAAGCCAAAGAAACCAAAACAAAAGTCTGCACATTTAATCCGATGATTTGCGGATTGACTTGTGCGTGATAGCTTTCGACGACGCCTGATTGCTCGAGTTTTTTTACCCGCTCAAGCGTTGGGGCTGGAGAAAGCCCGATTTTCTTCGATAAATCGAGGTTGGTAATTTTGCTGTTGTCCTGAAGAATTTTCAGGATTTTAAGATCGATGCGGTCTAACTTGTCGGCCATTGGATTTTATTAAAATTTTGTTGGAAAAAAAATTAATTCAGCTTACGGCAATCAGAAAAACGATTCTATTTAATCCTCATTTCCCAAGCCGCTGTCCAATAATTTTATCTCCCAACTTTTCCAAAGTTAAAAATCGGCCAAATATAGTTAGTATTAAAACAAAATACAAGAAATTTTAAAATTTACCTTCGTAAATTTTTTTTTTTTGCATTTAGTCAAAACAAAGAATAATAAAATTTTGCATTTAGGAATAGAATAATTTGGGGAAGGGATTGTTTTATGGAAAAATGCCCATAGCCAAATAGTCACTGCCTATCTTTTGGATCGCATTGACAAAAGCAGCCGTCCTCAAATCATTAACTTTTTTCTTTCGTTTCATAATCTCCCGCGTGAAATTGTAAGAAGTGACCATGGTCTCCTCCAAACCCGAACGAACCAGATCAATTTCATCCGCCCCTTTTGCAAAAAAACTAATTTCTTTATTTCCGATAGATTTTCCGGTCATTCGCTCAACCAAGTGGATGAGATTTTCCATTGAGTTTTGATTGAAGCGTTTTTCCATTCTCCCAAATCTCATGTGAGACAGGTTTTTCAACCATTCAAAATAGGAGACCGTCACCCCACCCGCATTTAGGAATACATCGGGCAGAATAATCTTTCCGTTTTTAAGCAGAATCTCCTCAGCGGCAGAAGTAATGGGTCCATTGGCTGCTTCGGCAATCACTTTGGCTTTTATGCGGGCAGCATTTTCGGTGGTAATCTGGTTTTCCAATGCAGCCGGGACTAAAATATCGCACTCAAATTCTAAGGCGGCTTTCCGGTTGTCTTTTTCAAAATTCTTCGCACCTGGAAAGTTTAATATGGAGCCCGTCTCTTTCCGAAATTCCATCAATTCATGAATATCAATGCCATTCGGATTGTAAATAGCCCCCTCCACTTCAGATATCCCAATTACTTTGACGCCGCCTTCGTCTTGAGAAATGCTCGCCGCGTAGAAACCCACATTTCCCAACCCCTGAACAACCATTGTTTTCCCTTCCAAGCCAGGTTCCATTCCAAGTTTATTCATGTCTCGTTTAAAGCTGAAGGCTTCCCGGATTCCATAGAACACACCCCGGCCGGTAGCTTCGGTTCTGCCTTTAATGCCCTGTTGATGAACCGGCTTTCCGGTCACACAGCCTGCCGCGTCAATCTCACTGTCATTCAACACCCGGTAAGTGTCATATATCCACGCCATTTCGCGGGAACCCGTCCCATAGTCGGGTGCCGGAACATCGATGGAAGGCCCGATAAAATTTCGGCGAACTAATTCGGTAGTGTAACGCCGGGTTATTTTCTCCAATTGGTAGGGCGTGAACTCCCAGGGATTGATTTTCACTCCTCCTTTAGATCCCCCGAAAGGTACATCTACAATGGCACATTTGTACGACATCAAAGAAGCCAAGGCCATTACTTCGTCCTGATTGACGTGGTTGCTGTATCGAATGCCTCCTTTGGTCGGCAACCGGTGGTGACTATGCTGCACCCGGTAGGCTTCGATGACTCTGACATCCTTGTTTATCTTAACCGGAAAACGCATTTGGTAAACCGCGTTGCAAACCTTTATCTGGTCGAGAATGCCTTTTGGAATGTTGGTGTGCGGAGCTGCTTTTTCAAAATAATTTTGGACGCTTTGGTAAAAACTGATCTGCGATTTTGGTTCAATCATTATCTTTTATTTGGTTCTCTAATTTGGCAAGTTTTCTTTCCAGAAAAATTAAAAAAAAGACGATTCCCAGGAAGATGACAATAATAATGGCTACCACCACCCTGATTTTTCCCGTGCTTCTCATAAAATCCAAATCTTCCGTTTGGGCTAAAACGGAATGGCACATAAAAAAAAGAAGTAAACAGGCTGTTATAATAATCCTTTTCATAAGTCCAAATTGAGGGTGTAAGGTCGTGGATTTTTTTGATTTGACCAAGTTTTGGGGCCGAAAGAGGCAGAATGGGAAAAGCTGAATTTATAGCGAAAAACCCTTTTTAAAATGGTACTACTTCCATTTTAGCGGAAATGCCTAAATGCGATAGTGCTTTTATGACTTAATGCTTCAATAGAAATGTTTGAAAATAAAATTTTCAGATGAATCCATACTTTACAAGGATTGATAGCCAAGCTAAAACAAAT
>CAZJYF010000423.1:0-4049 GCA_964549665.1 uncultured Saprospiraceae bacterium | reverse complement strand
TAGTTTCCTGAAAATCAATCTTCTATGTGCTCTTATGTGCCTATGTGTTGCCAAGTAAAAGTGTTAACTACTTTTAAGTATTTATGAAACATACCAGAAAATGTTTAATTTTTTTGAAAATATCCACTTTGTCAATCCCGGAGCCTTTTTGCTTTTGGTGCTGCTGCCCGGATTAGGAGCCTGGTATTTTTTCCGCAGGCATGAGCGTTACGCTACTTTGAAGATGCCAAATCTACAGGCATCCAACGGTTTCACCTCGCTTCGGGGGAAGCTGCGGGTGCTTCTTCCGGTTTTTCGAGCCCTGGCTTTTACGGCATTGGTCATCGCGCTTGCCCGCCCGCAGGAGACGCTCAAAGAAGAAGACATCACCGCCGATGGCATCGACATTTTCATGGTCATGGACCTTTCGAGCAGCATGTTGGCGCAGGATTTTAAGCCGGACCGCCTGGAAGTGAGCAAACGCGTGGCAGCAGAGTTTGTTAACAAGCGGGAGTTCGACCGCATCGGTTTGGCGGTCTTCGCCGGGGAGGCTTTTACTCAATGCCCCTTGACGACCGACCATCGCGTAGTCAAAGAATTTCTCGCAAATCTGAAATGCGGTCTTCTCGATGACGGCACCGCTATCGGGATGGGGTTGGCTACTGCGGTGAATCGCATCAAAGACAGCGAAGCGAAGAGCAAGGTGGTGATATTGTTGACGGATGGGGTGAATAATGCCGGTTATGTGAAACCGATTACGGCGGCGGAAATTGCCAGAGAATTTGACGTAAAAGTCTATACAATCGGCGTTGGTTCGACGGGGGATGCACTCACTCCTGTAAGTCGTCGCAGCGATGGACGCTACATTTTTGGCTTGGCAAGGGTGGAAATCGATGAGCAATTGTTGAAAAAAATCGCAGAAATGACCGGCGCGAAATACTTCCGGGCGACTTCCGCCGAGAGTTTGGAACGAATTTATGCGGAGATTGACCAATTGGAAAAGACCAAAATCGATGTGACCTCCATCAAACGCTATAGTGAAGAATTCCACCGTTTCGCGTTTATGGGGCTGCTGCTTTTGGTTCTCGAAATTTTGTTGCGATATACGGTGTTCCGAACGATTCCCTAAATCTAATTCCCTCTTTTATTAATTGATTATAAATTATCATTTTTGCTAATTCATCTGGAACGATATTCGCTATCCTACCCTTAACCCTGCTTATTCAAAACCATTTCATAATTTCGCCAATGTGATTCCAAGTTAGGGCGTAACTTCAAGCTACACCCTAACTTTTAAATCTGCGTTTTTATTTTTTCAATTATTACTATTTGAAAATCAAACTAATACAAAGATGAATATTTCATTTGCGAAATAAAAAAGAATTTTCAAAAACCAAATGTACGCTCCTAAAAATTGCCCTTTAGGAGGTTTACAATCAGACAAGTTCTACTAATGAAAGTTTTAAAATTTGGAGGGTCTTCGGTTGCGAAACCCGAACGAATCAAAGGTGTTTTAGACATCCTTAGAGAATATTATACGAAAGGCGAAAAGTTTACTGTAGTTTTCTCCGCCTTTGGAGGGGTGACCGATTTATTAATCAAAATGGGTGAGTTGGCATCCAAAGGAGATGACAGCTACCTTAATCATTTCAAGGATTTTAGTTGCAGACACGTCAAAGCTGTGGAGGAATTAGTTGACAACACCCTATCCCAGGAGGGCGTTTTGGCGGAAGTGGAACGGAATCATGAAGTTTTAAAAAACCTTCTTTATGGCGTCTTTTTGGTTCGGGAAGCCTCTCTTCGAACGATGGATTACGTGTTGAGCTTCGGTGAGCGGAACGCCTGTTTTATCATTGCGGCAGCCTTGCGGCAATTTGGCATCAACGCGGCTTATCTAGATGCCCGGAAAATTATCAAGACGGATCGAAATTTTGGTTCTGCCAATGTAAACTTTGATTTGACCTACGAGAAGATACGCGATTATTACGAGCAACGACCGGAAATTCAAATCGTGACGGGTTTCACCGCTTCCGCCAAAGGAGGATTGACCACTACCCTTGGTCGCGGTGGTTCTGATTATACCGCTTCTTTGTTGGCTGCAGGCTTGGATGCTGAGCGAATTGAAATCTGGACTGATGTTGACGGCGTCCTCACCGCCGACCCCCGGAAAGTCAAAAAAGCCTTCACCATTCCGAGCATGACCTATGCCGAAGCAATGGAAATGTCGCACTTTGGAGCAAAAGTCATTTACCCACCGACTTTACAACCGGCATTGAAAAAGCACATCCCCATTGCCATAAAAAACACTTTTAATCCAACTTTCCCCGGAACCCTCATTTCCCAAAAAGCAGATACCAATGGGCACGCGGTAAAAGGAATTTCTTCCATCCACGACATTGCTTTGTTGACGCTTTCGGGCAGTGGCATGGTGGGCGTTCCGGGGACGGCGGCAAGATTGTTTGCCTGTTTAGCACAAGCGGAAATCAACGTCATTTTGATTACGCAGGGTTCATCCGAACAATCCATCAGCTTTGCCATTCAGCCACAATTTTCCAACAAAGCCAAAAAGCGAATCGAAAAAGAGTTTGAGTATGAAATAGAAAAAGGACTTGTTGACCAGGTGAAAGTTGAAGATGGATTATCTGTCGTCGCTATTATTGGAGAAAATATGCGTTATCAGCCGGGCATCTCTGGACGATTGTTTCAGGCATTGGGAAAAAACGGGGTGAATGCCGTTGCCATAGCGCAAGGATCTTCGGAGTTAAACATTTCGGTCGTCATTAGCCGGGCGGACGAAGGGAAAGCCTTGAATGCCTTGCACGAATCATTCTTCCTCTCCGATACCAAGGAATTGCATCTGTTCATGGTCGGCGTTGGCTTGATTGGAAGTACGTTAATTAAACAAATTCAGGAACAGGGAAAATTTCTCAGAGAAAAGCGAAGCCTCGAAATCAAAATAACGGGTTTGGCCAATAGCAAAAAAATGCTTTTCAGCGAGGAAGGCATTGAATTGAATGATTGGAAAGAACAATTGGAAGATTCTTCCGAAAAAATGGACATTGTTCAGTTCGTTGGCAAAATGAAAGAAATGAATTTGTCCAATACTATTTTCGTGGATAACACTGCCAGCGATAAGGTCGCTAATTATTACGAAACAATCCTGGACAGGAGTATTTCCATTTCCACACCGAATAAAATTGCCACTTCCTCTGCCTATTTGCAATACCAACGATTGAAAACGATTGCCAATAAAAGAGGTGTTCAGTTTTTGTACGAAACGAACGTCGGTGCAGGTCTTCCCGTAATTTCCACTTTGAACGACCTCATCAATAGCGGCGACCAAATCATAAAAATTGAGGGCGTCTTATCCGGTTCCTTGTCTTTTATTTTCAACTCCTTCAAAAAAGGGGCGAAATTCAGCGCCATTGTCAAGGAAGCAAAAACGAGGGGATTAACGGAACCGGACCCCCGGGTTGATTTAAACGGTATCGACGTTCGCCGAAAATTGATCATTTTGGCAAGGGAAACCGGGATTCCTCTCGAAGCTGCGGATGTGCAAATTGAAAACATTTTGCCAGAAGCTGCCAGAGCAGCTGAAACAGTTGAGCGATTTTTCGAGGAATTGGAAAACGCGGACGGGCATTTTGAAAAATTGCGCGCTGTTGCCGACAAAGAAGAAAAAGTGCTTCGAATGATCGCCAAATTAGAAAATGGCATAGCCAAAATTGGGCTTAAAGCAGTGGATCTATCGCATCCTTTCTATTCTTTGAGCGGAAGCGACAATATGATTGTGTTCACGACGGAACGCTATAAAGACCGTCCATTGGTGGTTCGAGGTCCGGGTGCCGGGGCGGAAGTGACTGCAGCGGGATTGTTCGCCGAGATTATTACGATTGGTAATTTTTTGAAATAGAAATTCGAGGATTAATTATTGGCGTGTTTCAATTACCAGTTGACAAACAGGTTTTGGATATTATGGAAACACATAGGCACATAGAACATTGTTTTCAATAAACTATGTGTTCTATGTTCCTATGTGTTTCCATTAATAAGTGTTAACTACTTTTAGG
>CAZJYF010000422.1:0-4058 GCA_964549665.1 uncultured Saprospiraceae bacterium | reverse complement strand
AACTAAACTTTTGGAAGCATTTGAGATGATGAAACATTTTTGGTTTGTATAAAATTTTGAATCATCCCAAGTAAACTCAGGCTGTCGGCAAATATTTGGATAAACGATTTTAGGCTTTTCAAACTCCCCATAATAATCAACAGAATCCTGAATTTCATACCACTTGTAGGAACCAGGTTTTCTCCCATTCCAGGCTCCTTCCCAGTCTTTCGGTTTGGGTTCAAGTCGATCCCGAAAACCTTCCAAATAATTTTTAACAGCCGGATACAAATCAATTTCAATTCCACGCCTTGTAAAAATCAAATACCTCTCTTCAAAATGAATCGCATACCTTTTCACATCCCTTCCGGCCAAAAAAGGTTTGATGATTTCCGCCGATTTAGGGTCTTCATCGATTAATCTTTTTTTTGTTTTTTTGTCAACAACAAAGGCTTCATTTAGCCCGGTTAATACCCCTCGATAAATTTTATCCTTCACATATTCCTTCAATGGGATACCTTTTCTTTTCAGTTTTTCCAGCAATTCACTAACCTTTTCATTGACCAAGGCCCAACCGTTTTCAGCCAAACTATCCGTCTTGACGCTGAATCGGTGGCTGTTTACATACAAGCCCAAATTGGCAAAATGCAAGGTGTCCGGTTCGGTTGCCCAAAAGGTAGGATTCGATTCTTTGGGACAAAGTGATAAAATACAAGGATAAGCCGTGGCATCCCGAAAAACGGGCAAATCGCCAAAATCAATAATTTCAAGTATTCGTTTTTGTTTCATCCATTGTCGAAGAGGCTTTCCATAATTAGCCCGCATCCATTTATTGGCGACAATTATGCTGTAAATTCCGTTTTGATTTAAAAGCCTGTCAAGGCTAAGTTCAATGAAGTAGGTAAACAGGTCGGCTGTTCCCTGAAAGGTTTGATAGTTTTTTCGAAAATAGGGTTTGAAAGGTTTCAACAACTCCTGCCGCACATAGGGCGGATTCCCAATCACCACGTCAAAGCCCCCTTTGTACTGCAATTTAAAGGCCTTTTCTTCTGAGCAAATCATTTCTTTAATAATTGGTTGGAGCTCTGGGAGGTCTGGCAAATGGTGTTTTTGGCGATTCGTCAGAATATAGGCGACGGCATTGCCAAGATGAGTATCCTGA
Organism: uncultured Saprospiraceae bacterium; assembly: GCA_964549665.1. Classification (GTDB taxonomy): domain Bacteria; phylum Bacteroidota; class Bacteroidia; order Chitinophagales; family Saprospiraceae; genus CAZJYF01. The sequence continues at coordinate 2,917 of CAZJYF010000422.1, read as the reverse complement.
TAAACATATCCGGGACGGTTAGAGGTTTCTGCCAACTCCCATACATCGAGGTCGGCACGGAAGAATTTTTGGGACCAAAGATGATTCTGGGTTTTTCCTTTTTTGGGTTTCAAGAAGACGCTCTCTTCTAAGGGGTCCACATCCTCCAAGGGGTCATGACCCCTTGGGGCATCAATTTCTATAGGGTTGGAAGTGGGTAATAAGGCATCATCTTCCTCGGTATCCATCTTTTCCAAAGGGTCCACATCTCCCAAGGGGTCATGACCCCTTGGGGCATCAATTTCTATAGGGTTGGAAGTGGGTAATAAGGCATCATCTTCCTCGGTATCCATCTTTTCCAAAGGGTCCACATCTCCCAAGGGGTCATGACCCCTTGGGACATCCGAATCCGGTGATCGTGAAGGAACAGTTCTACCGGTTGCAATATTAAAACGGCGACTACTGACGGACTTTATCTTTTGAACCTGCTCAGCTAATTCCGCTGCTTCACAAACCAAAATTAAATGAACATGGTCTTCACAAATAGTATAAGCCAAGCACCTAAATTCGCTTTCAACAATGACATCCCGAATGAACCCGGTCAACAAAATTTCCTCTTCGGAAGATAAGCAAACCGGTTCGCCTTTCTGTACTTTGTATTTTAACATCCGCTGCGAAGTCCGTGAATTATGCGTCGTCAATACCACATGAAAAGCCTGTAAATCTTTGGGTTCAAATACCTTTGGAAATTCTTCCTCCCAAACAAATGCTTTCTCCCCTGCAACAACGGGGTCATCAATCAGCGAATTGCCACATTTAATATTGTCGCTGAGGGAAGTCAGCTTTCTGCCCTTCTTTGCTGTACGCAACCACAGAGACAGCTTGGCAATATCAACGCTTTCCTCGTTGATGTCCACCCCGTATAGATTGTTCTCCAAGATACTTTTTTCTACATCGGGGAAAACGATGCTACCGCCTAACAATTGAGTTTGCTGTTCATCCAATTGGCGGTGCTCTTGAATGAGATATTCCAATGCTTGATTGAGGAATGCACCACTGCCACAAGCAGGATCGCAAATAGTGAGTTCCAGCAACCAATTCCGGTAGTTTTCCAGTTGTTTCAGGATGCGTTCTCCTAGGGCATTTAGCCGGGTCTTTTTGCCTGTTTTGGTGGTGCGAGTCCTTTTGGTTTTGAAGTTTTTGGTAAAATCAATATCGGCTATACCCAGATCCGTCTTCATTTGCTCGCACAGCTTTCCTACTGTGTTTTCCACGATGTATTTGGTGATGTATTTTGGGGTGTAAAAAATACCGTCCTTTTTGCGTTTGGATATTTTTTTCTCCGGGAAATTGTCCAAGGGGTCATGACCCCTTGGATGAAAATGATGACCCCTTGGGTGGATTGGATGAATAAGTTGAGCGGATATGTTTTCGATTTCCTTCAGAGAATGCTCAAAGATGTGTCCAAGGATATTGACATTAATATCGGTTTTGAAATCGTAGTGGCTAAGGTTGAGGGTGTGTTTGTAAAGAATACCATCCTCAATTTTGATGTTGTCCAAAAGAGCATCCGGTTTAAACAAGCCGCCATTGTATGCAAAAATTTCATGATGTTTTCCATGGTGACCGGCATTCAAATAACCGAAGAATTTTTTGAACCGCTCGTAAAGCGGGAAATACACATCAAACTGATCTCTCAGGTCTGTCCATTGGTCAATGATACTGCGGATGGAGTTTGGAGGCAATAGTTCTCCGTCTTCGGCAAAAAAGATAAACAGAAACCTGTCTAAAAGTTTTTGCGTTTTCTTGAACAAAGTCAGTTTGTTATGTTCGGGGTTTAGCTTGACGATGCTATTAAAAATAGCCGTTCTAAAGGCTTCATAATCTTTGTATAGTTTCTTGGTGACATTTTCTTCCTCCAGCAAAGATTGCTCCTTTACCCGTTTCGGAAAACCTTTAAAAATGCTTTCTTTTGCCAAACAAAGCCACAGCAATTCAAACCTTTCTTTGGAGAGTTGGAAAAGGTGGAATTCCTCATAATCCACCGCATTGTCAATGTAGAATCGAAGCTTTTCAAAGTTTGATGTGACGACATAAATGGCATCTGGCTGATTATTTTTGTACTTAAAAGCGTAATCTTCAAAACTTTCCAGATTGGGAGTATTCGTACCTTTTAGCTCAATGACGGCAATAGCTTTCCCATTTATCAATATGGCACCATCTACTTTTTTTGCGTTTTTGAAATTTTTCAACTCCGTGGTCAGATTATAATCCGGTTCGGGATTCAAGGTATAGCCCAAAACCTTCCCAAAAAGCTCCCTCAAGAAACCTTCTTGAAATTGTTCTTCTTTGGCAGCCCTGATGTTTTCCTGAATGATTGGATTGTGAAAATAGGAGGTAAATTTTTGGTAGGCGGCATTTACAATATCTTGTTCGATGCCATTGAGATACTTTTGAAGGACGGAGTTTTGGAAAAGTGCCATATCTATCAGTAAGGATTTCTTCTCGTTGTGATAGTAGGGTTTTCCACAAAATAACCGAAATCCATACAGAAACTACAATAAATCCCAACCTATTTCCCAATACAAAAAGTATTTACTATTGATTATCAATTAGTTAGATAATAGGGGGTACAAATTCGGTACAAGATTGCAAAAGCAGCTATCCTTTTATCTTGAAATTAGGCAAATACCCTGGCAAACGGTGACAGAATAAGACCGGTTGAATTGGGCAAATATGTGTTTAAAGTGTTATGAAATTCTAGCACGGTGTGCGTGTGTCTATGCGTGCGATGTTGTGAGAAAAGGCGCAAAGGAATACCCTACCCCTTCCCTATGTATTTGATTATCAATTGATTAAAATATTTTTCAATAGGTAGGTATATTTTTTTTATTGCTCAAAATATTTTTAATTGAACAACTCAAAGCATTGCAAGCCA
>CAZJYF010000421.1:0-4060 GCA_964549665.1 uncultured Saprospiraceae bacterium | reverse complement strand
CACCAATATTGGTAGTGGCATCTCCGATTTTACTGACAAAAATCGGAACCGGGTTGCCCACCACTGAAATGGTACTGTTTGACCCTCCGCCTCCAACGACGATGAAATGCAGGCGAAAAAGCAAGGAACCATCATTGAGGTTGCCAATAAAAGCCATGGCACTCCAATCGACGGTAAGATTGGAAGGGGATTGATTTAAAGAAATGGTAAACAGGCTGGAATTACTATCAGTGACACTCGTCAATTGAATAACATTGGAATTCCAATTCATGGAAAAATGCAATTCCGCGATATTCTGATAATTCGCCACCGTCACATCCACAGTAAAAGTTTCGCCAGTCAAAACGTTTGCATCCGGAATATTAATCGTGATGCCATTTGGATTGAAACAATTGACATTTACCAACCCATCCTGCGAAAACAAACCAATATCTTGGTCAACTGAAGGACCGGTTATGATTTCAATCGGCGTTGGGTTGCCGGTCATTACTATTGGACTGCTTTCCCCACAATCCCCAATGACCGTAAAACACAACTGAAGGATTTGGGATCCGTCGGGAATACTTAACCCATTATTAAAATCGAACCATGAAACGGCAATACTTGCAGAGTCCGCCAAATTTAAATTTCCAACTGCAAAATTGGGTAAAGTCATTGGTTCGAAACTCTGAAATTGGAGTACAGAAGAATCCCAGTTGATGGAGAATTGCATAACCAAAATCTGGTCAAAATCTTCGACGGTAAAGTCCACGCAAACGGTCTCCCCGGTATTGCCATTGACGGAAGAAGCAATTATTTTGAGCGGCAACACATCGATGGAAACAAAACCGTTGTTCACAACCTCGCCGATGTCATTGCAAGCCGCATTTTCCCTCGTGACAGATCGTTCCAACGGATTATCGGTGATTTTCACATCGGTATGCCCGCCAAAACTACCGGTCGCTAAAAAGCAAACTTCAAATAAAACATCATCGTCTGTTTGTTCATTGATAGTGACGCCATTCAAACTCGTCAGGCAATTCTCTCCATTATCCCAAGAAAAAGTTAGAACGCCATTAGCTGCCTGGCTAATATCAAAATTCGCAATTCCAAGACCCGGAACGAGGGCATTGAAATTGGTCACGCTGTTGTACTGCAACACACCCTGATCCCAATTAATGGAAAACTGAACACTCAAAATATCGGTAAAATCAATGACGGTAACGGGAACACAAACCATGTCACCCTGATTCACCAATTGCTGACTCGGCATAGAAAAGGTAGGCTGCGCATACATCTTCGCCATCGAAAAGACGGTTCCAAATAAAAATAAGAGCAAAATTTTTCTCATCACGCAATTTGATTTTGGGATGCACTCGTTTAAAGCTGTTGAAAAAATTGATTTTAATTATCGTAAATTCTATAGTTGTTCTGAATTTAAGGTATCGGATACCTGGCAGGTATCCGATACCTTACAATCACCGCACCACCCTAAATTTCACCGGCTATATATCGGGCCAAGTGAAATTCAATTGCCCCAAGGGGTCATGACCCCTTGGAAATAGCTTGGAAAAGGGTCAGTATTTAATAATTTTTTCCACCTGCACCCAATCTTCTCCCTGCATGTAGATGAAATAGATACCTACCGGTAAAAAGGATAAATCGAGTTGAAAGCTATTGTTTTCGATGTTCGGAATTTTCTTCAATACCAACTTCCCCTCGGGGCTATAAAGGCTCAGGTTGACTGCCCCGGGGACTAAACCTTTGACAGTTAGTAGTTCGCTCACGGGATTCGGAAAAACAGAAATAGCAGTTGCCGGAGAAACCTCATTTACAGCTACAACCGCGTCGGAACAGTCATCGCCATGCTTGGAAAACAATATTTCCCCCTCCTGTTCAAAACATTCCAGTGTATCCGGGTAAATTGCAACGGAGTCATTGAAATAGCAATCCAATCTCGAAGGATTGAAATGACAAAAGGTACTTCCAATTCCCTCAATCCAGGAAAAGACAAAAAAAGAATCGACGGGATTATTGATTTTAAATTTGTGGAAATTATACTTTTTGCGGTAAGAATTATTGTTTAAAAGAATAGAATCGATGGAGGTCACTTTGAATTGATAGCCTAGTACATTGACATTAGTTCCCCCCATATCTTCAATTTCCAAATTAAAATCATACCAAACAATAGGGGTATTTGCATCCCTATCCATGAAGTATATTTTTTTGTTTTCTTCCCTATACGCACCTATATAAAAAAGATCAGAATTGTCCGGGCTAAAAGTTTCCTCCTCGGTATGGAATATTTTATGATAGAGCAGCCCATTGATAATGGTATCGCCTAAAACGCCCCGCTTAAATTTTCCGAAAATAGTTTCTAATGACCAAACGGCATTCTCCGTTGGAAAGGGAACGTACCCCTGTGCTTCTGCAAATTTGCAGGAGAAAGTCAGGATGAAGGCAAGTAGGATTGAAATTTTATTGCTCATAAAATTTAGGGGCTCAATAAAATGAGATTAGGTTAATTCTATCATGTGATTCTGATTTGACAATTTTTGAAAAATTGTCAAATCTCCGCGCTACCTTTCCAACGAGTAAGAAATATTTATTTCGTGGGTAGCGCCTGCCGCCGGACCGAAGGAACGGAACGAATAATCGTAGCCGTAGCCTATTTTCAAATTATTGCCAAAGCTGGAATCTCCAATAATAAATCCGGCTTCCCCGTGAATGGCGCCGGCTGACGAACCACCAAAGCCAATCCAGAAGTTGGTAGGCGTTTGGTAACGCAAATTAAAATCCACATTGACGGGCGCATTTTGCACGTATTTCAGCAAAACGGAGGGTTCTATAAAGCCATCGTTGCGGAGAAAATGGTACATGCCCAGCATCCCGTAGAAATGAGGCTTCCTCTTTACGGAGAATTCGCCGTCCGGATTTTTAAAACTCAAATCGAGGCCGATAAGCTGCGGTACGGAAACGCCTCCGTAAATGTAATCGCCGTCCAACGCGCCTCCTTCCATCTGTTGGTAGGCAAAGATGCCGAAGCCCACATCGGGGTAAAATTGACTTTGGTTTTCCGAACCCAAGATGTCGCCGGGGTCGCGCAGCCGGATTTCAGAGACGTCCACCCGGTATTGCACCATGCCAAAAGACAAGCCCAAAGCAATGCCACCGAAATAGGGGTCATCCGAAATGACGCCACCGATTCGGCCGTAAAGACCGGTAAACCCGGTTGGTCCGGTTTCGTCGTGCATGAGGTAACCGCCGGCTAACAAACTGACTCCCCTACCCTCTGTATTGAGATAATCTCCCCGCACAACTGCGGTTACCGGTGCATTATCCAACCCTACCCACTGGGCGCGATAGGTGCCCCCGAAAGTCAAATTTTGACCGTAGCCCAAATAATTGCTACCGACGGCGGCAGGGTTGAAGGTGGTCATATTCTCCCTGTATTGGGTAAAATTGGATAGCTGTTGGGCAAAGCTGGAAAAGGCAAAAAAAAGGAAAGTAAGCACAAAGTAAAATCTGTTCATGGGAGTAAGTTTTGGTGGGCCAAAATTACAAAAAAAATCAGTTGGTAATGCCAATGTGAATTGGGATTTTGATTATTAAAATAAAATAAATTCGACAAATGTATGGACTGTCTGTGTTGCAGGAAATAGTAAAGAGGAGATGGATGAAACCTAAACGCTTTTAACGCATCAAAATTATAAAAATGTTTTTAAATTTTCAGAATTAATATTGCCAATATTGAAATGCAGGCTCAGGGAATAAAAAAGCAGGCGTTTTCGGCATCTATTGATTACCCATAAATTGTTCCGAAGCGCCGGAAAGTCAAATCCCGAAGGGATGAAATGTGAATAACCCCGTATGAAATGCGGGGGATGCGAGACAAAGGCATTTGGTAACCCTGAAAGGGTTGAATGAAAACTATTTGCAAACAAATTCAACCCTTTCAGACTTGCAAAAAGTATTCATTCTGTTTCCCCGTTTTACATACGGGGTTATTCAGGTTCTATCCCTTCGGGATTATAGTACCCAAAAAACTTACCGAAGCATTTTAACAAGTTATGGGTAATCA
>CAZJYF010000420.1:0-4068 GCA_964549665.1 uncultured Saprospiraceae bacterium | reverse complement strand
ATAGGAAAAATTAGAGAAAATAGTTGGATACTGATAGTCTTGATTGGAGGTGGTTTGGCTGGATTTATTATTATGAGTATGTTTTCCGGGAAGCAGAGCGTTTTCGGTAGCGGCAAGACTGTCATGGCAAAGGTCGAAGGCCAAAAGATTGACATTCGAGAATTCAACAATATTGAAAAAATTCTTTACGGCAATTCTGCTGGTGATACCTATGGTAGGCGTCAGTTCCTTTGGAATTACTTTGTGGAGGAAGCCATTGTTGATAAAGAAGCCGAAGCCATTGGCTTGGGAGTGAGTCAGCCGGAATTGATGGAGTTGCAATTTGGCGCTGATGACAAATTGAGTCCCATCATTATTGCCCGATATCAAGACCCCAACACCCGGCGGGTCAACAGGCAACAACTAAACCAGTTGAAGCAAATTATTGAACAAAACCAGATCAACGATTTAATTCAAGCGGGGCAGTTGCAGCCTAACTTTCCATATTTCTGGGCGCATCAAGAAAAAGAAATTATTAAAGACCAATTGCAATCAAAGATGCTCAAAATGGTTGAAAAGGGGCTTTATTCTCCCTCCTGGATGGCGGAAATGCTGAGTATTGAACAAAACCAAAAAGTTGATTTTGCCTATGTGCAAATTCCTTTTGATGAGATTGATAATAATGATATTGCTTTAACTGAGGATGATTATCAAAGGTATTTGGAGGAAAATAAAGCTCAATATAGTCAGGACGAAGAAACCCGAAAAGTTGAATATGTCACCTTCGATGTGATTGCCACTGCTGGAGACTCTGCTAAATTGCGCAAACAAGTTGCTGACCTGATCGCCCCTTTCCAAGAAACTGAAAATGACTCCATTTTTGTCGAAAACAATTATGGCTCTATAGATGCTGGTTTTTACAAAAAGGCAAGTATCAGCCCTCTCATTTCCGATGCTGTTTTTAATAATCCTGTTGGCTCTGTTTTTGGTCCTTATGAAGAAAATGGAGTTTATAAAGCTGTTAAAATTTTGGACAGGAAAGCATCGGTACCGGATTCTGTTAGAGCTAAACACATTCTTAGAAAAGCTACCAATCCGCAGGAATATTTACAGGCACAAAATACAATTGATAGTTTAAAACGATTAATAGATGCCGGTACAGAACCATTTGATTCTCTCGCTGCCAAATTCAGTGACGATCTTTCTAATGCCGCCAAGGGAGGGGATCTTGGGTTTGCCTATCCTGGTCAAATGGTGAAACCTTTTAATGATTTGATTTTCTACCAAGCCCAACCTGGGAAAGTTTACTCTGTGATTACTCAATTTGGAGTGCACCTCGTTGAGGTAACGGAGCGAAAGTTTATTACCAATGAACCGGCTGTACAACTAGCGTACATTACCCAATCGATTATTCCAAGCGAAGATACTCAAAATGCTATTCGGGAAGATGCTCTCCAATTCGTCGAAGAAAATCGCACCTTAGCTGATGTTGCCAAATCTATTTCAGCTAGGGATGATTTGGAGTTAGAAACTTCTCCACCTTTGAAACGCAATGATTATGCTGTTGGAAGTTTAGGACCCGGGCAACCTTCACGGGATATTATCCGTTGGGCTTTTAACAATGACCCAAATGTGGAGGGAGCCTCTATTGGAGACGTTTCTCCTGAAATTTACAGGTTTCAAGATGCTGTCGAATATTACACTAACAAATACGTGGTGGTAGGCTTAAAAAATATTTTACCTGCCGGTGCGCCCATCGTAGCAAATCTTAAGGATGAAATTGAGCCACAGGTAATAAACAATAAAAAAACGGAGGTTATTAAAGAAAAGATAACTGGAAAAACTGATCTGAATTCCATTGCTTCTGAATTTCAGGTAAAGGTGGATACGGCTCAAAATGTTAATTTCAGTGCCGGTTTTATTCCGGGGTTGGGTAGTGAGCCAAAAGTTGTTGCGGGAGCTTTCAACCTGGAGTTGAATACATTGTCAGAACCGATACAGGGTAATAGTGGTCTGTTTGTTATTATGCCGACCTATATTCAACCTGCCGATGTGGCTAATTCCAATATTCCTCAGATTCGTCAAACGAATCAAAATGCCTCCCGCTCGCAAGTTGTTGCCCGCTTAATTCAAGCCTTGCGGAAAAATGCTGATATTGAAGATAATCGCGCCCGCTTCTTTTAAGATTGTGTCCAATCCTTCCCGAATTAAAAAGGGCTATTGAAAATAGCCCTTTTTAATTTATCATGGTCTTCCTTTGGAAATTCCTAATATTTTAAACCGATTTGATAAGCTGATTAGCCTATTGTTCAAATCCTTTCTAGTGGTCTATTTCACTCAATTTTATCACTCGAATGGTTTCTATTTTCGTTTCGCTTACCTTTTCTAAAAAAAACTTGTAGCCATCCATTTCTATTTCCGCACCTTTTTTGGGTATTTTTTCAGTTGTCATTACGAGATAGCCTGAAAGGGTGTGGTATTCGCCTTCGGGAAATTGTAGGTTTGGATATTTTTCATTTAAATAATCAATTTCCAAGCGACCAGAGAAAATATATTCCTTTTCAGAAATCTTTTTTTCAACGTATTCTCCTTTATCGTGTTCATCTTCAATTTCACCGAATATTTCTTCCAAAATATCTTCAAGGGTGATGATGCCTGCAGTGCCGCCAAACTCGTCCAGAACGCAGGCAATGCTCACCCCCTTTTTGATAAAATGGTTGAGCAGGTCCCGCACCCTCATTGCTTCGGGAACGAAGGGCATTTTTAGAATTAATTTTCGAAATGATTTAGGCTCATCCAGCATTTGTTGGTGGTGGAGGTACCCCATCACATTGTCAATGTCCTCTTTGTATACGATTATTCTTGAATGGTTGGTATCTTTGAAAAGGCGAATCAATTCTTCAATTCCGGCATGAACTTCAATGGTTTCTATCTCAGGTCTTGGAATCATACACTCTCTAACCTTTACTTCTCGAAGGTTTAATGCTTTCTCAAAAAGTTCCGTGTCAATATCATCTTTCATCTCTGTTTGGGTGGTCCTTATAAAATTTTCCAAGTCCAGGCGCGTTAGTGGGTCTTCCCTTGCGTCAATGGGAATTTTGAAAATGTATCGCAGTAAAAAATTAGAAAGATTCGTCATTAACTTGGCGGGTATAGCCAACCAAAATTTAACCATTTTTAGTGGGAAAGCTAAAAAGTATAAAATGCTATCTGAATACAAACGAAAAATGGTTTTTGGTAAAAACTCCCCGAATATCAACATTATACCCGTGATGATTAAGGTATTTAATAAAAGGAGAACCCCATCGTTTTCAATTCCCAGGTTATCTTTAAATAGGGCGTTCAGCGGAATAGTCATTAAAGTGGTAAAAGCTACCAAAGCAATATTATTTCCGACCAGCAGGGTGCCAATAAATTCAGATGGGTTTTCGTAGAATTTGGCAATAACCGTTCCCCTACGGGACCCTTTCTTTTTCTTCAACTCTACTATCAATTTGTTGGCGGATATAAAGGCGATTTCCGTCCCTGAAAATAGGGCAGATAAAATTAAGGAGAGAAGGATAAAGGTCAAAAGCATTTTCTGTTGTCTAAATTAAAGGCTTTGGTTTAAAATATTTTCTTAAAATGGTGATGGATTATAATACCCAGTTAATTCGCATTGCCTGAATTGTAAATTTCATGTATCCTATAATATTAGCTTCCCCTTTTATTAAGGTGTCACAAATAATAAAAATGGTCGGCAATTCGATTTTCAAATAAATTTCAATTTCTTATTATTTACTCTAGTGGAAATCACTTAATAATATAATTTTTAAGGGCAGGTAATGAATCCTGGGTTTATGGGAATCCTCGAAAATTTGGACTTCAATCTTTAAATCCTTTTTTCAAATTATTGGCTTTAAATCGACCTTCTGTTGCCTTAATCTTCCAACTTGTAAAATCTTGATTGGATTCAAAACCGTAGCCATAAATAATTTCATCTTTCCTTCGTATGGTCACGGGTCTGTTCGAATAAACTTTATCTTCAGTTTCATCCCAAATCAGTTCTTCCGTCTCTAACCTCTCATTTTTATTACTTTCCCACACCAC
>CAZJYF010000419.1:0-4074 GCA_964549665.1 uncultured Saprospiraceae bacterium | reverse complement strand
CGCTTCGATGATTTGTCGCTCAAAATTGAAGCTTACCACAAAGTAGAACGGCTTTGGAGTCGCTTTCTGAACAACCGCGATGTCAGCCTTGCCGAACTCGATAAGGTGGCTACTGCCAAAAAAGTATGTGAAAAGGGGACACTTGCCAAGTACTTTTATATGGTGGCCTATGCCTATTATTGCAATGGAGAATTAGCCAAGGCGAATGACAATTTCAAAAACCGCGTACTAAAGCTTGCCGAGCGCACTTCTTTAAAAATCAAAGATGTCGAAGGGCTGGAATCCGAAGTAAAAATGATGAAAACACTCTTTGCGGGCCTTTCCAAGCTCAACCATGCATGGGAAAAATATATGCAAACGGATGTCTCCCCCGGCTTTGATGCCGAGCTGCCCTTGATAGAATGTTATCCCATTCCATCCATGAAGGCTTATGTTTTGAAGGCATCGGTTGACCTGTGCCAATACGGTTCTTCGGAAATGCTCAAAAAAATAAAAGACTTGCAAGATTCCAATTCCTTTCCTATCGAAGCTGATCTCGAAGAGAAATTAAATTGGCTGGACCAGGAAGTGGGCGATTACAACGGTGACCTCGACACCCTCAACCAAGCCTGGAAGGAATTCATCGTAAATGATACATTGACCAGCGGAATCCAATATGATTTTGAATACTGCCAGAAAATGGCCCAAATCAAAGCATGGACAATCGGCGGTCATATGGACCCCTGCAACCGGGGGCAGGGAAATTTGGACAAAATAGACAGCCTTCAAAAAGCCTTTAATTTGGTCTTCGACGATGAACTCGCCTGCCGGGTGTTGCGCCTGCGTGGAAAAGTTTATCAATGCCGCTATTGGGAGTTGGTCCTACAAGCCCGCAAAGAAACTCATGCCGAACGCGAACGCTTTGGGCCCGCTTCGACTGAAATTATGCGTGCAGACCTTAACAGCGACCAGCAGCCCTGCGAAACCACCGTCCAATATTTCCCATTAGGCAACATCGGCATCAAATACATCATTTCCACATTCCTCTGTCAGGATGTGGACCTTGCCAAAATGGGCGACCCCGAATATTACAAGAAAATTGCCAAATGGGTGGATACCCAAGTGCTTCAAAAATACTGTGAGGAAGGAATGCGCTGCAAAGAAGACTTCTTCATCTACCTCGAAGGTCATACGGACGGAAATACCTTCATTGGCGTCAGCTACAGACATTCTTTGGACATACCCAAGGGTACGCCTTTCACCCATTTTATAGATGGCGACACCCTCCAAACAACAACCGATCGCGAAATCACCACCTCCCTAAAAAGCAACATGGAACTCGGAATCGCCCGCGCTTGGACAGTCAAACATCAACTCGATTTCATGGAAGTGCCCATCACCATCGGCGCCTTCGAACATCCCAAAGCAGAAAGAGGCGGCGAATACCGTCGCGTCGAAATTGAACTTAATATCACCAACTTACTGCTGGACTTTTACGAAAAAAGGCTGAATGAGTTGATTGAAGAATCGGGAATTGGAGAACGTCCGGAGGGTTGTTAGCGACCTGCCTGCTAAATGGAAACGGAAGCCTTGATATGCGGATGCGGATGGTAGTTCAGCAACTCAAAATCCTCAAATTTAAAGGCAAAAATATCTTTCACTTCGGGATTGACCCTCAATGTTGGCAAAGGTCGTGGCGTTCGCCCCATCTGCAAACGCGCTTGTTCAAGATGGTTTGCATATAAATGGGCATCACCAAAAGTATGGATAAATGCCCCCGCCTGAAGGTCGCATACCTGCGCCATCATCACCGTCAACAAGGCATAGGAAGCTATATTAAACGGCACTCCCAGGAAACAATCGGCGGAACGCTGATAGAGTTGGCAGGACAATTTTCCATTGGCAACATAAAATTGAAACAGGGCGTGGCAGGGACTGAGCGCCATCTCGGAAAGTTCGCCGACATTCCAGGCATTGACCAGAATGCGGCGGGAGCTGGGGTTATTTTTTATTAACCGAACGGCATTTTCAATTTGATTAATAACCTGCCCGTTTTTCGCCTCCCATGCCACCCATTGCTTCCCGTAAACGGGGCCTAAATCGCCATTTTCGTCCGCCCAAGCGTTCCAAATCCGCACCCCGTTTTGCTGCAAATAGCGCACATTGGTATCGCCTTTCAAAAACCAAAGCAATTCGTGAACAATAGATTTGAGGTGCAATTTCTTTGTCGTCAATAAGGGGAAGCCCTCACCCAATTCAACCCGCATTTGATAGCCAAAAACACTGCGTGTACCCGTGCCGGTGCGGTCTTCTTTGTCGATGCCCTCGTCGAGGATGTGTTGGAGGAGGTGGAGGTATTGCTTCATTATCTAGAGTTGTTATCGGTCATTGTTCTATTCGTCAATCCCGTTTTTTCAGGCTTTCTTTCCAAATGGCTAATGCCAGCCAAGAATGTTTAAAGCCCATTTTCGAACACAAATTCCACAAAAAACATTCTCAAATGTAGTGCTTAAGATAGTTAGCACAAAACTACTGACAAAATAAGCTTGTTCAAAGGTTTGAGAATTAAAACCAGCAAGTATGCAGGTCAAAACAATAAACAAGAAATTATATCTTTCTTTGATGGTGCTAATAATTCTCTTTACTTTCCAAGTTTCTCTCCTATCTCAAAAGGGAGGATGGAAGTTGAAAAAAGAGAAAGACGGCATCGAAATTTATACTAAAGACGGCATTGCTAACAATCTGAAAGAAATCAAAATAAACACTCTTCTCAAGGCCTCATTGAGCAGTATAACGGCTGCCCTTTCAGATATCAATGCCTATCCCGAATGGGTTTATAAATGCATTGACTCCAAACCGCTTTATATGGTAGGAGGGCAAGAATTGTATTTCTATACCGAGACGAATTTACCCTGGCCTTTGCAAAACAGGGACTTAGTTCTCCACAACATCACCTTTCAAGACCCGGTAACAAAAACCGTCTTTTCAAGTTCGGTCACCGCCGAAGGAATTGAACCGGAAAAGGAAGGAATTGTAAGAGTTCCCTACCTGGTATCTAAATGGGTTTTTACCCCATTAAAAAACGGTACGGTTCATCTGAGTTATTACCTGAACTCAGACCCTGGCGGTAGCATTCCGGATTGGTTGGTCAATATGGCGATAGAGCAGGGGCCATTTCAAACCATGAAAAAATTTCGGGAGTTGGTCAAAAAAGAAAAGTATAAAAACGTCCAACTGCCTTATATTCAAGAACTTGAAACCACTAGATGACGAAGGGATGGTCTTTTTTTTGGTCTGATTTCAGAAACCATCGAACCCCTTAGCCCGATTTTTGTTCTTTTAGCTTGTATTCCTAAACCTGAAATTTCAATTCAAATAAAATGGAGCGACTTCGATTGGCTTTGGTTTTCCTGACTTTATTTATTACCTATTGCACCTCCGCACAGGAAAATCCCTGGAAATTAAAAAAAGACAAAAACGGAATTAAGGTGTTTTTCAGAGATGGCGAAGGAACCAAAATCAAAGAATTGCGATTTGAAACCACCGTGAAAGCTTCGCTCTCAAGTATTGTTGCGCTCCTCGACGACATTCCCGGCTATCAAAATTGGGTTTACAAAAGCACCCGTTCGTCTATGGTTGAGCGAGTTTCACCTACGGAGATGTACTATTATGAAGAGATAAATTTCCCCTGGCCAATGAGCAACCGGGATGTCATCGCGCATAGCACCCTTCGCCAAGACCCCGTCACGAAAATTATCGAGTCGAACTCCGTCAGTGCGCATACTTTACTTCCGGAAAATGACGGGATTGTCCGAATCACGATTTTGGATTTTCGGTGGAAATTCACCCCCGTGGAGGATGGGGTAGTCAATGTAGATTATTATTTAAAATCAGATCCCGGTGGCATCATTCCCGCGTGGCTCATCAACCTCGCTATTGACCAAGGCCCACTCAAAACGATGGAAAAGTTCAAAGAGCTTTTGGAAAACAAAAAATACAAAAACGTCCAACTTGCCTACATTGACGAACCCTAAAACAATGGGTTCTACTACCATTTTAGTGGAAATGCCTAAATGCTATAATGACTTAATGCTT
>CAZJYF010000418.1:0-4077 GCA_964549665.1 uncultured Saprospiraceae bacterium | reverse complement strand
GATCCTACTCCATAGGTTTGGGCGCTTAGCCTCAAATTGCCGCCCGCATCAAGCCCTCCCATCCACAAGCCTGCCGCAAAGATGGTACTTGGTGGATTAATCCCCTGAAACGGAACCTGAAAACCGGCTTTTTTCCGGTCCCAGAATAAATCGCCAGCATTGAGAATGTTCGTTCTGATGTTGTTGGCGTGAAAGACTTGTTTTGGAAAAGAAGAATTACAATTTTGGGCAAAGGTAGAAATGCAATATCCTGGCAATAGAAAAAGAAATAGTAATAGCTTTGCACGCATGATAAATTTTTGGAGAGCAATTTACATAGTATTACCAAAGGGGGGTGTAATAAAAAAATTGGTTTTGTTAGCAGATGACAAAATCCAATTTTAATTGGTGCTTAAAACCATTCTCTTGTTAATAATTTCCCCTCCTCTTGTTATTTGGATAAAATAAACTCCTGAAGGAAGGCCTCTCAAATCAAGAGAAAATTATTTTGCTGCAATTTCGGGCGAATAAGAATCCGTCGTCATGCAGCATCGAAAAACTACGTTGCTCGGATTGCTGCTGGTTTGCAGCGAATTGAGACCAACCCGTTGGGTCATTGGGATTATCGGAGAAAGCAAATTTTACCAAATCGGTCGAATTTGCAGGGTTGTATCCGTCTCCACCAAATGTCAAAGGTGTTCTGTCTTTCCTTTTACCAGTTAAATAATTATTATACTCCAAAGGAATAATAGAATAATTAATCATCCTCTCTATCTTCGCGCCCAAATTCAAACTGCCATGTCTGAAACCTACAAATACGACTTGCGAGGAGTTTCTGCGACGAAAGACGAGGTGCATGAGGCTGTGAAAAAACTGGACAAAGGATTGTATCCCAATGCTTTCTGTAAAATTTTGCCCGATATTGTCGGTAGAGACGCTGCCTATTGCAACATCATGCACGCCGATACGGCAGGTACCAAAACCAGCCTGGCATACCTATATTGGAAAGAAACCGGCGACCTGAGCGTTTGGAAAGGCATCGCACAAGATGCTCTGGTGATGAACCTAGACGACATGGCCTGTGTGGGTTGTGTGGACAACATCATCCTGTCTTCCACCATTGGCAGGAACAAAAACCTGATTCCGGGTGATGTGATTAGCACCCTTATTAACGCAAGTCTGGAGATCGCGAATCAATTGAAGGAGTTGGGCGTTCGCATTCACCTGGCCGGCGGTGAAACGGCGGATGTGGGCGATATCGTTCGCACCATCGATGTGGGATATACTGCCTTTGCGCGACTAAAACGCAGCGAATTGCTTGTCAATAATATTCAGGCAGGAGATGTAATTGTGGGGCTGGCTTCTTTTGGACAAGCGACTTACGAATCTGCCTACAATGGCGGGATGGGCAGCAATGGATTGACCTCCGCCCGGCACGATGTCCTGACCCGGGAATACTCCGCCAAATATCCCGATTCTTTTGATGCTAATACCCCCGACGCTGTCATTTACAATGGCAGCAAAAAATTGACCGATACTATCCAAATTGATGGGAATTCCATTTCTATCGGAAAACTAATCCTCTCACCGACAAGGACCTATCTGCCGGTTTTGAAAAAACTGTTCGAAACCCACCGCTCAAAAATTCACGGCATTATTCACTGCACGGGTGGCGGTCAGACGAAGGTTTCAAAATTTATTAAAAACAAAAGAGTGGTCAAAAACAATTTGTTTGCGCTGCCGCCTTTGTTTGAACTGATTCAAAAAGAATCGGGTTCGAGTTGGAAAGAAATGTATCAGGTTTTCAACATGGGGCACCGGATGGAAATTTATATCGGTGAACCGGAGGCACCATTTGTCATTGACCTGGCAAGGTCATTTGGGATTGATGCCCAAGTTGTCGGTCAGGTAGAAGACGCTGATGGCGAAAAAGTGCACATTGAAAGCCCATTCGGCATCTTTGAATATTAAGGAATGGTGAAAAAATAACTTCGCATTCTGTCCCGACATATTTAACTTTCATTCCTAAAATTTCGCGGCATTCGTTTTCGATTTTCTACTTTTGTGCCAAACAAACCTTTCCCTAACCTGAATACAGTTTTCAAAATTCGTTTCAAAAACAAAATTATCCATGTTCAGATTTATCTCTTTGCTCCTCTTATTTTTTGAATTTCAACCGTTCCTCTCTGCGCAAATTGTAACGACGCAGCCGGTTTTCCCCCGGCTAAACGATGCGGTAACCATCACCTTCGATGCCACGCAAGGGACAGGTGGGTTAGCGGATTGCAACTGCGATGTTTATTTACACACCGGCGTCATTACCACCCAAAGTACGACTCCTTCGGATTGGAAACACGTTATCACCACCTGGGGCGTCGCCAATCCGGCTTGGAAATTAGACCCCGTTCCGGGGCAGCCGAATTTATACACCTATTCCATCAGCCCGTCCATCAAGCAATTTTACAGTGTCACTAATGGAGAGACGGTAGTAAACCTTGCCTTTGTTTTCCGGAATGCAGACGGTTCTTTGGAAGGCAAGGAAGTGGGGAATGCCGACATTTTTTACCCCGTTTATCCCGACAATTTGCCCTTTACTTCCATCCTTCTCAGCCCTTCCGAAAATTCGCTTATCGTAGCAATTGGGGAAACGATTGATGTGAAAGCAGCCACTTCGGAAAATGCCACCTTTTCTCTTTTTGACGATGGCAATCTGTTGAATACTGGGTCGGGTGTTTCCTTTGAATTTACAATTCCTATCGTGGTATCGGGGACGCATGTGGTTGAGTTGGTGGCAGATAATGGAAGCACCCAAATTTCCAATACTTTTAATTATGTCGTTCCCAATTCGGGGATGGTGGAAGAGGTGCCGGCGGGCGCAGATTTGGGCATCAATCTGCTAGGGGACACTTCCATGATTTTGGTGCTTTTTGCACCGAATAAAGACAACGTTTTTTTGCTCGGCGATTTTAATGACTGGACTTTGAGCACTGATTTTCAACTGCGAAATACCCCGGACGGAGATTCTTGGTGGATTCAGGTTGACGGCTTGGTTCCCGGCGATTATTACCGCTTTCAGTATCTCGTGGATGGCACCATTAAAATCGGTGATCCTTACAGCACGCAGATACTCGATGAGGCGAACGACCCCTTTATTCCCGCAGAAACCTTCCCCAACTTGCCACCCTATCCTTCCGGAAAAACCACCGGTTTGGTAAGTTTGATTCAACCTGGGGCACCCCAATACCAATGGCAAACCGCTGATTTTCAACCCCCTGCAAAAGAAGAATTGGTTGTCTATGAGTTGCTACTGCGCGATTTCATCCAGCGGCACGATTACCCTACTTTGATTGATACCTTAAACTACCTTCAGACCCTCGGCGTAAATACAATCGAATTGATGCCGGTCAGTGAATTTGAGGGAAATATCAGTTGGGGATACAACCCCTCCTACCACATGGCTTTGGACAAATATTACGGAACCATCAATGACTTCAAGCGCTTTATCGATGCCTGCCATGCGCGTGGAATTGCCGTTGTTTTGGATGTGGTGTACAATCAGGCATTTGGCCAAAACCCCCTGGTGCAGTTGTATTTTGACGGCAAGCCTACGCTGGAAAGTCCGTGGTTCAACCGAGATGCGACGCATCCCTTTAGCGTCGGTTTCGACTTCAACCACGAAAGCCAAGCCACGAAAACCTACGTCAAAAAAGTGATGAAATATTGGCTCACCGAATTCAAAATAGACGGCTTTCGATTCGACCTTTCTAAAGGCTTCACCCAAACCCAAAATCCGAATAATGTGGGGGCTTGGGGACAGTTTGACCAATCCCGAATTGACATCCTTTCGGATTACGCCAACTCGGTTTGGGCGACTAATCCCGATGCCTATGTAATCCTGGAGCACTTTGCCGTAAATTCGGAAGAAACCGCGCTGATAAACAAAGGAATGATGGTTTGGGGCAACATGAACTTTTCCTACAACGAGGCGAGCATGGGTTTCCCAAACAATAGTCTAACGGGCGCCTCTTACACAAGCCGTGGATGGCAAACGCCCAATTTGGTTTCGTATATGGAAAGCCACGACGAGGAACGGCTGAT
>CAZJYF010000417.1:0-4083 GCA_964549665.1 uncultured Saprospiraceae bacterium | reverse complement strand
TCAGTCGAAAATTCATTGAACATGTCGAGGTAGAGTTTGGTGTGAAAATTTTCGTCTTCCACCAGGTCGATGTTCAGGAAATGATGCGGCCAATAAAGCGCATCGTAATTGTTGTTGTCAATACTCAATACCCGAAAACCGTCAGCCTGCTCGGAATTTACAATCAGACAACCTTTGTCCAATTTTTCAATGTGAATGCCTTCCAATTTGTCAATCAACAGGTTCTCACCGGAATCTGACACCTGCAGAAAAGTGTTTTTCACCTCGGACTTAAAAATCCCGACAGCATCCACTACTTCGTCATCGATTAAAAGGTCGGAGAGATAGGCGATATATACTTCACCGGATTTGATGTTTGGATGTTCGGACTGATTGTGGAGGTGGTACAAAATATTGACGGCTTGGTCTTGAAATCGCTCCCGGTCTCCAAAGATTATGCTCGCGTAGCCAAAAATTTTGTTGAAACTGTCGCCCATCAAATTTTGGAACCGGTAAACATCCTTTGTTTTCCGAAAGGGTTTCAGGAAGAATTGGAGCAGTGTTTCCTCCATTTCGGCATCGGGTTGGAAGAGGGATTGGGAGATAAAATTTTCCTCTCCCCGCTGTTTATTTCCCACCCGGTGGATGGCTAGTTGTTCGATTTGCAAGTTGGAATAGTTGATCATTTTTTGTAATTCATATAATTTTTTAATTCAAAAACCACAACCAAAATTAGAAGCCGGGGCATGCCCCACCAATTTGTCGGCAAAAATTATTTCCACAATTTATCCACAAAAAGGCTGCAAGAATGTTGGTAAATGGAGCATTTTGAGCGTCAAGAAGAAACCGGCATGGCGGAAAACAAAACGTGCAATTATTGTGAACAATTGTATTTCAATTAATTGCAGAAATGACAAAAAAAGGACTATGACTGTTGGGGAATGTTAGTGACCAAAGGCACTTCAATAACCATTGACAGCTCTACCTCTTCCAAGGTATTGATAAAAATCTTCCACCAAAAGAAGGGCTTTCCCCTGAAAATGTTTTTTGGGAAGCAGTCGTCGCCGGTGCAGTCGCATCAATTCCTCGTCTTTTTCCAGAAATTGGTACAGGGTGCGCATCACTTTATAGAATCGGGTGACGTCATTCACCCTCGGAAGGTCTTTGCTGCCGAGCAATTTGAGCAACTTTTTAAATTTGTCATAATCATAGGGCGCATAATTTTCCGGGAAACGAAAAGCGAGATACAGGGAGACCATCTGATGGCCGTCGTCGTGAAAATGATTATTTTCAATGGAGCGAGGATGCGCCAGTTTGTATTCCCGAAGCAACTCATCGCAGTGAAATATAAAACGGTCAACCCGCCCTTCCACTTTCATATCTTCCCGGAACAAGTCCTTGAATAGGTAGCGCACAAAATCCGGTTGCAGTTCGATAAACTTCAACATCATCTGCTTGGGTTCATAATTTTCGCGCTTCCAAAGTCGCCGGGTGTGGGAATTTTGGAGACTTTGGTCGTACATTGCTTTGAAGTCTTCGGCTTCAATGTCCCATCTTTGCTGAAAAATTTGGAGCGATTCCCATTTATAAACGGTATCCTGTCGTAAATTCGCCCGAAGTGAGTTTTTGTATTGTTGAAGCGCTTCCTGTATTTTTTTTAGATTCATTCCAATGATTCTTAAGGGTGGCAAAAATCCTAAATTCTATCTAATTTTTCATTTAATCCTTCAGTTTTGAACCCGAAATGAAAATAATTCAAATTACCGATCTCCATATTGGAAGGAAGGATGAAGATACCTTCGACATCGATGTTCGGAAGAATTTCATGGACATTCTGAAAGTGATAAAAAAGCTGGGACCTGACCTCCTCGTCCTTTCCGGAGACCTTTGCTACCGGGAAAGCGAACCGGATATCTATCGCTGGATAAAATCCCACCTCGATTTTCTCCAGCTTCCCTACGAGGTAATGGCTGGCAACCACGACGATTCCCAAATAATGGCCGAAGTGTTCAACCGGAAACACCTGCTGATAGATGATGAGTTGTATTTTAAAAAAATAATAGGAAATTATGGCATCCTGTTCCTCGACAGTTCGAAAGGCTTCCTTTCCGAGAAGCAATTAAAGTGGTTGGAACACGAAATGCATTTAATAAAAAAGGAGGTCCTGATTTTCATGCACCATCCCCCTGTTGACGGAGGCGTTCCCCACATGGAAAGTAATTACGCCATGAAGGGAAGGGAAGTCCTTCAATTCATTTTGGCCAAATACCCCAAAAACATCCCCATTTTCTGCGGGCACTACCACGTCGAGAAAACCATTTTTGTCGAGAACCTTCTCGTCCACATCACCCCCTCCTGCTTTTTTCAAATAGATTGGCGGGAACGAGATTTTAAAGTAGATCACCATCGCATTGCCTTGCGTGAAATTGAACTTGGAAAAGGCTATTTGCGAAGCACGGTTTCCTATTTCGAGGGAAACAAACTTCGCTGAGGGAAATTATCTCGACCATTTAACCGCAACCATTTTTTTGACCTAAATGATAATGATTTAGGTCCTAATTTGTAATTGTCGGACTAAAATCCTTATTTTTAGCAAACTCTATTTCAACCAATTATCCGGCTATGCCTATCGTGAAATTCACCTATGCCCTGAAACGGTTTTTTCCTGACCTTGCCGACACCCCTGTCAAAAGCAAGAACCTGCCTGACTTGTTAGATGCGGTGGACATCCATTACCCCGGAATTAGGTCGTATCTATTGGACGAACAAGGTCAATTGCGCAAACACGTCAATATTTTCATCGAAGGAGAACTTATTCGGGACAGGGAAGGTTTGAGTGATTCTTTTCAAAAAGACAGCGAGGTGGTCATCATGCAAGCCTTGTCCGGCGGCTAATACAGTCGGCAGTAAGCTGTGGGCAGTGTGACAAAGAATGAAATAGGTTGATACAATGGGAGTTCATCTTGAGCTTAAAAAATCCAAAAATATCACTTGAAAACTAAAGTCCTATGAAATCGACCCTGCTGTTAGGAACCAGAAAAGGACTTGTTGTTTACCGGCGAAAGGATGCCGGTTGGAATATCGAAAGCCTTCATTTTGAAGGCTTTCCGGTTTCCATAGCCTACGCTGACGAACGCCACGGAAGGTGGTGGGCTTGTCTCGACCACGGCCATTGGGGCATAAAACTACATCACTCCTCCGACCGGGGACAAAATTGGGAAGAAGTGGCTGCCCCTGCTTACCCCGAAGCGGCGGAGGTCAAGGATGGGGTTGCAGCTACTACCCGCTATCTTTGGGCAATGCAACAGGGCGGTGCGGGCAACCCCAACCGCTTGTGGATAGGAACCGAACCCGGTGGCTTGTTCCGAAGTGAGGATGCCGGGAGTAGTTTCCAATTGGTGGAATCTCTTTGGAACCACCCCAGCAGAAAAGAACATTGGTTCGGTGGTGGCCGGGATAATGCAGGCATCCATTCCGTTCTTGTTGACCCCCGCGATGAAGACCATATTTTCGTGGGCATCAGTTGTGCCGGTGTCTTTGAAAGTAAAGATGCAGGCCAAAGTTGGGAGGTGCGAAATAAAGGCTTGCGTGCAGATTTTTTGCCCAATCCGACCGCAGAAGTTGGACACGACCCGCATATTCTAAAAGCGGCCCCTTCCAATCCAGATGTCCTTTGGCAGCAAAATCACTGCGGCATCTTTCGTTCAATCGACGGGGCAACGAACTGGCAGGATGTTTCCCAGGAGGGTGGTCCGGCTAATTTCGGCTTTGCCCTGGCAATCGCCGACGACAACCCTGACCAGGCGTGGGTAGCACCCGCCATCAGCGACACCAACCGGATTGCCTTTGACAAAGCATTGTGCATTTGCCGAACCGACGACGGAGGGAAAACCTGGAAAGCCTCCCGAAAAGGCCTGCCCCAGGAGCAATGCTTCGACATCGTTTATCGCCATGCCCTGGCTGCCTCCTTTGATGAAGTGGTGTTTGGCACCACCACCGGCAACCTGTTTTTCTCGAACGACCGCGGGGAAAGTTGGGAGGTGTTGAGCAATTATTTGCCGATGGTGCATTCCGTTCAGTTTGCTGAGTAGAGAAATGTTCTAT
>CAZJYF010000416.1:0-4109 GCA_964549665.1 uncultured Saprospiraceae bacterium | reverse complement strand
ATAAAAAAATAGAGCCGGTTCAAAAAACTGCGTCAGTACGTTCGGATTGATTATTAAAGGAACTCCGAACACAGAACTTTGAACACGCTCAAATTTACCAGCTTATGAGGGATTCAATGCAAACCCTGGAGAAACAAACTTCCAGCGACTACAAATACGGGTTCACCAGCGACATCGAGATGGAAGTCATTCCGAAGGGACTGAACGAAGACATCGTTCGAATCATTTCTGCCAAAAAGAACGAGCCGGAATTTTTGCTGGAATGGCGGCTCAAAGCCTTCCGCCATTGGAAGACAATGACAGAACCGAAATGGCCGAATGTCAACTATCCGCCCATCGATTATCAAGACATCATCTACTACGCGGCGCCCAAAAAGAAAAAACAACTGAACAGCCTCGATGAAGTTGACCCCGAGTTGTTGGAAACCTTCGGCAAACTCGGCATTCCGTTGGAAGAGCAAAAAAGACTCACCGGGGTAGCAGTGGATGCCGTGCTGGACAGCGTTTCCGTGGCGACCACCTTTAAGGAAACGCTGATGGAAATGGGTATCATTTTCGGTTCCTTCAGCGAGGCGGTGCAGAACCATCCCGAATTGATAAAAAAATATTTGGGCACGGTCGTACCATACACCGACAATTTTTTTGCAGCGCTCAATTCGACTGTTTTTACGGATGGTTCTTTTTGTTACATTCCGAAAGGGGTGCATTGCCCAATGGAACTTTCCACCTATTTTAGAATAAATACGGCCAATACGGGGCAATTTGAACGCACCTTGATTATCGCCGAAGAAGGCAGTCAGGTGAGTTATCTGGAAGGTTGCACCGCGCCAATGCGCGACGAAAACCAGTTGCACGCGGCAGTGGTTGAATTGATTGCCCTCGATAATTCATTCATCAAATATTCAACCGTCCAAAACTGGTATCCCGGCGACAAGGAAGGCAAAGGCGGCATTTACAACTTCGTCACCAAGAGAGGTCTTTGTGCCGGCGTCAACTCCAAAATCTCCTGGACGCAAGTCGAAACGGGTTCCGCTATCACCTGGAAGTATCCGGGCTGCATTTTGAAAGGGGACAATTCCGTGGGCGAGTTTTACTCGGTGGCTGTGACCAATAATTACCAACAAGCGGATACCGGCACCAAGATGATCCACATTGGCAAAAACACCAGCAGCACCATTATTTCAAAAGGCATCTCCGCGGGGAAAAGTCAAAACTCCTATCGCGGACAGGTGAAAATCGGCAAAAAAGCCGAAAACGCCCGCAACTTCTCGCAATGCGATTCCCTGCTGATGGGCGATAAATGTGGGGCACATACCTTCCCCTATCTGGAGGTGGAAAACAACAGCGCCCAAGTGGAACACGAAGCCACCACTTCCAAAATCGGAGAAGACCAATTGTACTACTGCAAGCAGCGGGGACTCAGTGAAGAAGACGCCATCAACATGATCGTGAACGGCTATTGCAAAGAAGTTTTCAAGGAATTGCCGATGGAATTTGCGGTGGAAGCGCAAAAACTTTTGGCCATAAGTTTGGAGGGAAGTGTGGGTTAGCCAAGGTATGTCGGTATGATGGTATGGTGGTTCGACGGTTCACACCAAACCAACACACCATCACACCGCCAGACCATCACACCAATAAAATTACATAAATGCTGACAATCAAAAATTTAAAAGCCTCGGTAGAAGGCAAAGAGATTTTAAAAGGCATCGATTTACAAATCAATGCAGGTGAAGTTCATGCCATCATGGGGCCGAATGGTTCGGGCAAAAGCACCTTGGCGCATGTCTTGGCCGGGCGGGATGATTACGAAGTGACGGCAGGCAGCATCACCTATCAAGGCAAGGATCTTTTGGAACTCGAAGTGGATGAACGGGCACGGGAAGGCATCTTTTTGGCTTTCCAATACCCCGTAGAAATCCCCGGCGTAAGCACGGCGAATTTTTTGAAAAGTACGCTGAATGTCGTTCGCAAAGAACAAGGCAAAGAAGAATTGGACGCCATGGAAATGTTGCAGTTTCTGAAGAAAAAAATGGAAATGGTGGATATAGACCCCAAATTGCTAAAGCGTTCGCTCAATGAAGGCTTTTCCGGGGGGGAGAAAAAGCGAAACGAGATTCTTCAAATGGCCGTCCTGGAACCCAAACTCGCCATTTTAGATGAGACGGATTCCGGTTTGGACATCGATGCGCTCAAGGTAGTAGCCAATGGCGTCAACCAACTGCGCAGCCCCGACAGGGCCTTCATCGTCGTGACCCATTATCAACGATTGCTCAACTACATCGTCCCTGATTTCGTGCACGTTCTGTACAATGGACGCATTGTCAAATCCGGCGATAAAACTCTGGCTTTTAAATTGGAAGAATTGGGATACGATTGGGTCAAGTTAGAAGCGGATGCGGTGGTTTGAAAACACCCGCACGCAAACAAACGGGTTTTAAAAATTAAATGATTCTTTGACAAGTCCCGTGGCCGGAAGTTCGGAGAATATAAATTCTCCGCTAAAGACCTGATTTTCAATTCATTGAGAAAAGCTAACAGCGGAGAATTTATATTCTCCGGCTCCAATCAGGGAGTTGTCAATCAACCAATTAAAATAAAATGATTAGCACGGTAACAGATAGACATGCTGCCACTAAAGAATGGTATCGAACGCTCTTTGAACAAAACGAGCGAACCCTCAACGGCCACCGCAGCCACCTTTTGCAGGAATATCGCAGGGCAGCCATCGACCGCCTTCAACAACTTCCTTTCCCCAACCGGAAAAACGAAGACTGGAAATACACCAATGTCAACAAACTTCTACAAATTCAATTCAAAGAAGGAAGACCGGTTTCATTAACCAAAGATGAAATTGCTCCTTTTTCCTTTAAAGATTTGGAAACCTATCAGCTCGTTTTTTTAAATGGACAATTCTGCGAAGGGCTTTCCTCATTCAGAAGTTTGCCGGAAGGCGTTGTGGTGAAAAATATGGAAACGGCGCTTCTTGATCCTCGTTTTCAAGACCTCGTGAAAGGGTTCTTTGCCCATTGGACGCAAGTCGAAAGCAATCCCTTTGTCGTCATGAATGCGGCTTTCGCCAAACACGGCATCTTCATCCATGTTCCGAAAAATGTAGTTCTGGAGAAACCCATCCACCTTCTTAATCTCACTATCCCTTCGGAAGAACCACGGCTATGCAACCCCCAAATGCTCCTCGTGGCAGAAGCCAACAGCCAAGTGAGCCTTTTGGAAAGTTACCATGCCATGCCCGGCGGGGAAGTTCCGTGTTTCACAAATGCACTCAATCGGATAGTGGCAAAAGAAAACGCGTTTGTCCGTCATTACAAATTGCAAAATGAGAACAAAAACAACTTCCTAATCAACAACGCGGTGGTGCATCAACATAGAGATAGCACCTATTCTTCCTACGCCATTGACCTCGGCGGAAAACTGGTCAGAAACAACCTGACCTCCGTTTTGAAAGGGCAGGGCACGATGACCAATCTTTACGGCGTTTTTTTGGCAAATGGCGAACAGCACATCGACAACCAAACGTTCATGGATCATGCCTTCCCCCATTGCAACAGCAATGAACTCTACAAAGGCATCCTCACTGACAGGGCAAGAGGGGTGTTTAACGGAAAAGTAATCGTCCGGCCCGACGCACAAAAAACGAATGCTTTTCAGCAAAACAGCAACCTGGTTTTGTCCGAAACCGCCATCATGGACAGCAAACCCCAACTGGAAATTTTTGCCGACGACGTGAAGTGCAGCCACGGTGCCACCGTCGGACAGTTGAATGGGGAGGCGGTATTTTACCTTCGCACAAGGGGTTTGACGGACGAAAAAGCGCGCTCGCTTTTACAACACGCCTTTTTGATGGAAGTCATTGAAAAAATAGAAATTCAGGAAGTTAGAGATTCTATTGAAAACCTGGTACTCGAAAAATTTGAAAGCTGACAACAAAGCAGCCATTAAGGTGTCGCATCTCCGGGCTGGTTTTGAAGGATAGCAACGAGGTGATGCCTTAACACCGACCGCCCATCAGTAATTGCGAAACTTAACCAGCAGTAATTTTTACTTAAAAAGAAAAAATAGAAACTTTGACCATTTCAGATCGGAACAGCACA
>CAZJYF010000415.1:0-4113 GCA_964549665.1 uncultured Saprospiraceae bacterium | reverse complement strand
TCTTCCTTCCACATGAGTTTAATTTAAGGTTTGAAAGAATTTCTGGGATGCAGTCTAGGATCTCTCATACATACGTAGGCAAAAGACCATTCGGGGGATCAATTTGCAAAATCTAGCAGATTTGGTAAATTTAAAATTAACGAGTAAACAGATTTACCAAATTAAAGAAAATTGGCAAATCAGTTCTTTATAGACCGCCTGGACTTCTCAAAACTTCGCTCTTGGCCATTACCGAAATTCCCAATTGTATGCATCCAAATTTAGCAAGGCTGCTTTCAGCAACTCGATGGCATTTCGGATATCTTCCTTGTGGGCCATTTCAATGACTTGGTGAATATGCCGGGTGGGGATGGAAATAGCGCCACAAATAGCGCCGTTCTTTCCGTAGCGTTGAATGCCGGCAGTATCGGTGCCACCCCGCGGCAATATCTCCGGTTGCCATTTTAAGGCGCCTTTATTTGCTAGTTCTTTCAGGTAATTAACCATCCGGTAGTCGCTGATGGCGGAGGAGTCCATGATTTTAATGGCCACCCCGTGACCGAGTTGTGTAACCATTTCGTGCGGCTTCGCACCGGGAACGTCGTAGGCAATGGTAGTGTCCAAGCCAAATCCGAAATCGGGATTTATGGCGAGAGTCGAAGATATCGCACCCCGCATACCGACTTCCTCCTGAACAGTAAAAACGCCGTAAACATCATAGGGGACGTCTTTTTTTTGCAATTCCCGAAACACTTCAATCAAAATAAAAACCGACACCCGGTTGTCAATAGATTTGCTGTTCACGCAGGCTCCCATTTCAATCAACTGCCGCTCTCGGGTGATGGGGTCGCCTACAGAAACGTATTTTTCAATTTCTTCCCGACTCATCCCCACATCCACAAAATAGTCTTCAATTTGGGGCGCTTTGGTTTGTTCGTCGGGCTTCATCAAATGAATTGGTTTAGACCCCATGACCCCGATGATGTCTTTTTTGCCATGTATGATGACCCGTTGTGAAGTCAGTGTTTTCGGGTCAAATCCACCGAGCGTATGCACCCTGATAAAGCCGTCTTCGTCAATATGGGTCACGATGAAGCTGATCTCATCCATGTGGGCAGCGACCATCACGCGTTTATCCGCCTTGCCCTTTTTCAGGGCAATGATATTCCCCATCGCATCCACTGATACCTCGTCGACAAAAGGAGAAACTTCTTTGATAATCAGTTTCCTTATCCGCTGCTCAAAACCCGGTGCACCGGGGGTCTCGCAAATTTGTTTTAAAAATGGAACCTTAATCATAATTGTATAAAGATGGCTATTTCCCAAGTGGCGCGAAATTACTATTTATTTGGCAAGGTTTAAATTTCTGAGACAGAATAATATTCCCCTGCCGGGTAAGTCAAAAAGAAATTGCTTTGGTTTAAGTTCGAAACCCCGGATAATTTTTTTCGAGACCATCAGGTGTTGCCTCGGTGGGAAGGGAAGATGGAGGCAGCGAGGTGACACCTGATGGTCGGTCAATCGGCAGGTATTTAGGCGTCACCTAGTTGCCATCGTTCAAAACCACCACGCCGAGGCAACACTTGAATACCTGCCAGTCACTTCGAGTTTGATGCATTAGCGGGTTTCTAATAAAAAAAATTGAGCTACTTTTGAACCGCTTTTTATGAAAATCAAAAGTCATTTGTCCTTCTTTTAAAATTCAACAATCTCCATGTCATTACTGAAAAAACTGGCAGGCGAAACGATGGTATATGGCGTCAGTAGTATTTTGAGCAGGGTCCTGCAATACCTATTGCTGACGCCCTATCTGACCCGGATATTTGAAACAGAATCCTATGGAATTCACGGCCTGATGTACTCCTTTGCCGCCCTGCTGATGGTGCTGCTGACCTACCGCATGGAGACGACCTTCTTCCGCTTTGGCAGCAAAGAAGGACATCTGCAAGTTGCTTTTTCGACCGCCACGGTCTCCCTCTTAGTAACGACTCTTTTCTTTGTCAGCCTTCTGCTCATTTTTTCTACTCCCATCGCAGGTATCCTAACCAAACCGGAGGATAACATTTACGTCATCTACTTCGCCTTCATCATCGGGTTCGATGTTCTGGCAGCCATCCCTTTTGCCAAACTTCGCCTGGAAAACCGGCCCCTCCGCTTCGCGTTTATAAAAATTCTCAACATCGGCATCACCATCATTTTTACCCTGTTCCTCCTCTCCGCATGCCCTGTTTTGATAGAAAACGGGTACGCCTGGTTCGACAAAATATACGACAGCAGCAAACAGTTGGACTATGTTTTTATCTCCAACCTCATCGCCAGCGCTTGTGTATTTGTGCTCCTGCTTCCCGAGTATTTTAGCGTAAAACTACACTTCGACAAACAATTGTGGAAGCGGATGCTGCTGTATGCCCTGCCGCTAATCGTCGTCGGTATCGCGGGTGTCATCAATCAACTTCTCGATCGCTTTTTGCTGAAAGAATTGCTGCCCGGCACCTTGAATGAAAACCTTTCACAGGTGGGCATTTACAACGCGGTGGTGAAGCTCGCCGTTTTGATGAATTTGTTCATCCAAGCCTTCAATTATGCCGCCGAACCCTTCTTTTTCAGAAACGCGGAGCGCTCCGATTCGAGGAAAATCTACGCGCAGGTAGGGCAAGCCTTTGCCTTTGTCGGCAGTTTGGTCTTTCTCGTGCTGATGCTCTACCTCGATATTGTTCAATATGTGATTGGCAAAGAATTCCGGGAAGGATTGGGCGTTGTTCCGATTCTCCTGCTGGCTTATTTCTTTTTGGGACTGAATTACAACTTTTCCATTTGGTACAAACTGAAAGACCGCACGATTATCGGCGCTTACATTTCGATTGGCGGCGCCGCCATCACCCTTTTTCTAAACATTTTGCTCATCCCCCGAATCGGATATTACGGTTCGGCTTTAGCCGCCCTGTCTTGCTATACCTTCATGGCCCTGGCTAGTTTTTGGACGGGAAAGCGGTACTATCCAATCGATTACCCCATTTTCAAAATGCTTTCTTATATCGTCCTGGCAGTGAGCGTCTATCTTTTGAGCGGATTTCTCCGATCTCTTTTTGGGGAAAACCAAATTCAAACTTTTTTAATCAACACCCTCCTCTTGCTTTCCTGGCTGGCAATTATTTTTGCAATGGACCGAAAAACTATAAGGCAATTTCTAAAAACCGGAGCTTCCTAATAAAAATACGTTTTCAGCCACCCCCAAATATCGTAGCGAACTTTGAACAACCACACCGCTGCCCCGATGCTCGCAAAAATGAACACTATCTTCGCATTCCTCGTGAAAAGCGAATACCGCTCGCGCCGGCTTCTATAATTCCGTTTTCTGCTTTGACGAATCATTTTGGCTGTCGATTTAATTTATGCTCGAAATTAGTAAATATAGCGTAAATGGAGGAGGGGTAAATTGAACCCGCCATCGACTTTCGACAAATTCTTTGCACCATTTCCCACTTTGTTTGTACATTTCCGTCAAGGGAAACAGTTGTTTCAATTTCAATTTTTATGAAAATAGGACTTTTCTTTGGTTCCTTCAATCCGGTGCATGTGGGGCACATGATTATCGCCAATTTCATGGCTACCCAAACCGATTTGGACCAGGTTTGGATGATCGTTTCTCCCCAAAATCCATTGAAAAAGAAAAACTCCCTGGCGCGGGATTACGACCGGCTTCACCTGCTTCGCCTGGCTATTGGGGATAATTCGCATCTGAGGGCTTCGAGCATAGAATTTGAACTTCCCAAGCCCTCCTACACGATTGTTACGTTGACCTATTTGAAAGAAAAATTCCCCGATAAAAAATTTGTGCTGATAATGGGAGGAGATAATCTGGCGACCTTTCACAAATGGAAAAATTATGAAATGATTTTGGATAACCATGAAATTTACGTTTACAAACGACCAAAGGTGAAAGCCGGAAAATTTGCTGAACACCCCTCGGTTCGAATGTTTGATGCACCGACGATGGACATTTCGGCTAGTTACATACGGCAGTGTCGAAGAGAAGGGAAATCGGTTCAGTACCTTGTGCCCGATGCGGTTTTTGAATACCTCGAATCGAGTTCGCTGTACCGGAAATAGTTATTTTGCGAATTAAATAATTGG
>CAZJYF010000414.1:0-4113 GCA_964549665.1 uncultured Saprospiraceae bacterium | reverse complement strand
TGCCGGTCAATATAGCAGCGCTCCCGAAGGTATTGCAGGGAATAGTTTTTGCCATAGTGGCGGGCCACCATGCGGAGACAGGTGGGTCCACAGTCCATGGCATCGAGTTGCCGATAGAAGGGGAAACTACCCATTAGGATATTTCTTGTTTATTTGAGCGTTTTAAAAAATAATAAAAGGGGAAAAGTTGTTTCAATTTTCAAATTGGCGAACAACTTAACCAAGCCGGGATAACAAATATAACAAAACAATAGGCACCATGCAAAAATATGTCAGGACGTGGAGGCATTACCCTAATAATGACATATGCCGGACAAATTAATAGGCATATACGAGGGGCTTGCAAAAAAAAACTTCCTGCCCCGTTCCATTTTGTACCTGAAATGCCATAACTTGAATGTCAGCGTCGTAGGCAGGGGAATGCCTCATTAATTCAAGTTCCAAGAAAACCGCGCACCAATTTCAGAAATTCTTCCGGTGCTTCCGCATGCACCCAATGCCCTGCCTTTTCAATCGTTTTCATGCTGGCGTTGGAGAATAATTTTTTTATTAAAACGGCATCTTCGGGCTGAATATGCGATGAGCGTCCTCCTTTTATAAAGAGGGCAGGTTTTTCAAAAGCCCGGCTGCTTTCAACAGCGGCCAAGATGTCGGAATAATGCTGTTGGATGACCGGCAAATTCATTTTAAATCGAAAACCGCCCGCTTTTTTTCGGACAAGATTTTTCAATAAAAACTGCCGCACGCCAAAATCTTTGATTCGTTTTGACAAAAGCACATCAGCTTCTCTGCGGCTTTGCAAGTTACTTAAATCCATTTCAAAAAGGGCCTGAAAAATTTCATCGTGTTGCCCGGGATATGTTTTCGGGGCTATATCAACGACGACTAATTTATTCACCATTTGGGGATAATTCAAGGCGAATTGCATTGCCGTTTTTCCACCCATGGAATGCCCGATGAGATGGGACGCCTCCAATCGTTGTTGTTCCATGAATGCTTTTAAATCCTTCGCCATTGTCGAATAATCCATGTCATCTGCATGGGGAGACCGTCCGTGATTGCGTTGGTCGAGGATGTAAACGGCAAAGGTTTTGGCGAGCTGTTTGGCGATGGATTGCCAATTGTCGAGGCTGCCCAACAAGCCATGCAGAATGATTAGGGGAGCGCCGCTTCCAAATTTTTTGTAGTTCAAATTCATTCGGCAAAGATAGATAAGCAGAATAAAGATAAAAGATTAAAGACGAAAGACGTGGTGTTTGAACCTCCCATTTTGCAACTCTGAAAACTCGCCTATTTTTTTACCTTTGCAAGCAATCTTTTGCGCCACAAACTTTGCCCATGCAAGCCATTCATTACATCAGTTCAGACGATTTGACCCTTGAAAGAATTGAAAAGATTCTGCGGGAAGGGTACATGATTAAACTCTCGGAAAAAAGCGTTCAGCAAATTACAAAATGCCGCCTGTATTTGGAGGACAAACTCAAGGATTCCGAGGAGTTATTTTATGGCATCAACACCGGCTTCGGGGCGCTTTGCAACGTTCGAATTTCAACCGAAGAAATTGAGGAATTGCAATCCAATTTGGTCAAATCCCACGCCTGTGGAACAGGAGATGAAGTGCCCGAAGAAGTCGTCAAATTGATGTTGCTATTAAAAGTGCAAAGTTTGGCATACGGCTTTTCGGGCGTTCAATTGAAAACGGTGGAAAAGTTGATAGACTTCTTCAATTATGACATCCTGCCGATCGTTTTTCAGCAGGGGTCATTGGGGGCTTCGGGCGATTTGGTTCCTTTGGCGCATCTCGCTTTGCCCTTGATAGGATTGGGAGAAGTGCGTTCCAATGGGAGGCGGATGCCGACGGCGAATACCCTCAACCAATTGTTTTGGAAGCCCCTCCATTTGAAATCCAAAGAGGGGTTGGCCCTTTTAAACGGCACACAATTTTCGACGGCTTACGCGACTTTGTGTCTTTTGCGCAGCGAACGATTATTGCAATTGGCAAATCTTTGTGCCGCCATTTCCATCGATGCTTATCAGTGCCACCTGACTCCCTTTGACAAGCGCTTGCAGCAGGTTCGCCCCCACAGGGGGCAATCGCAGGTCGCACTATTTATTCGCAAAATCTTGAGAGACAGTGGTTTGGGCGATAAGGAAAAAAATAATGTACAGGATCCCTATTCCTTTCGCTGCGTACCCCAGGTCCACGGGGCAACACAAGATGCTTTGGAACATGTGAAAAAAGGTTTGCTGGTGGAGATTAATTCCGTTACGGACAACCCCACTATTTTCCCCGATGAAGATGTCATTCTCTCCGGCGGCAATTTTCACGCACAACCCATCGCACTTGGCTTGGATTTCCTCTCGATTGCGCTGGCTGAATTGGGCAATATTTCCGAGCGCCGCACCTATCAACTTATCTCGGGACAACGAGGCCTGCCGGAGTTTTTAACGCCACAGGCGGGCCTTTTTTCCGGCCTGATGATTCCCCAATACACCGCCGCATCGATTGTCAGTCAAAATAAACAATTTTGCAGCCCAGCTTCCGTCGATTCCATCGTTTCCAGCAATGGGCAGGAAGACCATGTGAGTATGGCCGCCAATGCTGCCACCAAAGCCTACAAAGTAGTTGAAAATGTCGAGCGAATTTTGGCCATTGAATTTCTGACCACCACACAAGCGCTCGAATTTCGGCGCCCGGCAAAATCTTCCCCGGTGATTGAAGACATCGTTTCAAGGTACCGGAATTTGGTTCCCATTATTGACAAAGACCGGGTGTTGAGCACAGATATACACTTGACGGTAGATTTTCTTAAGTCGTTGGAGTTTGAAGCATTTAAAGAGGATGTGATTCCCTAGTGCAGTCGGCAGTAAGCAATTGGCAGTCGGAAATTTATATAGGTAGTTGATTGTTAGTTATTTGCATAAGACTTAAACGGTCAATAACTGCGTTTCCACTGTAGTTGTTATCAAACCTTTTGACACCGGCGGGCTGAACAAGTTGGTTTGACGGCGCGTTTAATTCCTTTGCCAAGTCTCCAAGTTCTTTCCAGGCTGAATACTGGTCAGCTTTGGGATGAGAATTAAAAAAAATCATTGAGTTAATTATGCTGTTTAGTGTTACAACTATCACTCAAAGTAACTCAAAGAAAAAAAGATAACTTATGAAAGTCCAATCATTTTTGCCGGTTGTCTTGTTCTTTACCGCTGTCCTGTTCCTTGGATGTTCGGTGCAAGGAGGGCAAGGGCTCAATTTTTTTTCCATCGATGACGACATTGCGATGGGAAAGGAGTTTAGCAAACATATAGAAAGTGACCCTGCCCACTACCCCCTTTTGAAAGAAAAAGGGAACGAAGAGGTCTATAAGTACATTCGTGGCTTGACGCAAGAATTGTTGAATACGGGGAAGGTGGCGTACAGCGACAAATTTGAGTGGAAAGTCAAAATCATCAAAGACGACACCACGCTCAACGCATTTGCCGTGCCGGGTGGTTACCTTTACGTCTATACGGGATTGATAAAATACCTCGATTCGGAAGACCAGTTGCAAGGCGTCATGGGGCATGAAATCGCCCACGCGGCCCTGCGGCATTCCACCAAACAAATGAGCAAAATTTACGGCTTGGATGCCCTTCGGCAAATGGCAACAGGTAATGCACAAGCGGGGGTTTTGGGGCAGTATGCCCTGGGTTTGGTTTCTTTGAAATTTAGCCGGAAGCACGAAGCACAAGCAGACGAATATTCGGTCATTTATCTATGTGGAACGGGCAAATACGCCGCCGGGGCCGCCGGCTTCTTCCGGAAAATAAAAGAATCCTCCTCCGGCAGCGGCCAAAGCCAACCCCAATTTTTGAGCACCCACCCGGACCCCGGCAACCGCATTGAATCGATTGAAGAAAAAGCTAAGGAGTTGGGCTGTCAGGGAAAAGGACACAACAAAGCCAAATATGAACGGATAAAAAAATTGCTGAAGTGATTGGTGGGGTGGATAGGTTAAGGGTCTTATCAAACCCCTCAAACTTTTGTACCAAATAAAACCAACCCGCTTGCGCCATATTTCCCCCAAAAGCTGCCCGTGCGGATTTCCAATCCGTCACGCGAACGCTCCGCAAATC
>CAZJYF010000413.1:0-4128 GCA_964549665.1 uncultured Saprospiraceae bacterium | reverse complement strand
AGGAGGCAAACCACTTTGTTAGCGCTGGAAATGGCAATCCAGGTTCCGCCAGCTTCCTCGTCCTGCGGAAAAATCATCACTTGTCCCTGTCGTTTCAATTGGGTAAGATTTCGCGGAGAACGGGTGGCATTTACATCCCGGTTAGAAGTCAGAATGAAAGAATCTTTGGCTTGGGGGATGTAGGTTACGGTACACATGGGCGGGTGTTTTCAATACCAAATCACGGCCTCAAAATCATTAAGCGTTTGGTTATCAAGGTTTTGCCACTTTCATTTTCGAGGCTATACAGGTAGATTCCTTTGCGCAAATTGGTCAAATCAATCTTTTCTGTCCGGGTGCCATCCACCCAATATTTCTTTTCAAAAACCTCTATGCCCAAGATATTAAAAATTTTGATGCTATAATAAGCCGGCTTAAGGTCTGTAAATTCCAGACGGACATCATTGATAGCAGGGTTCGGGAAAGCATAAATCCCGGGCCGGCGACTGACTACCGTTTTAACTTTGTTAATGATGTCATTTGATTTGTAAATGACTTGGGTCGCGTTCTCCTCCTGACTATCCATAGTGACAATAGCGATGACCTCTTTTGCTTCATTGCTAAAAAAATTATACGTGACGGTGGTGTCGCTGCCAATGGGTGCCAAAAAAGGAGCGATGATGTCCGTCCAATCCTGCCATCCGATGACGGGAAATTTCAAATCGATGCGGGTTTCCCTAAATTCGGTTCTTTTTTCGCGCAAAACATCGTAAGTGCCACCCGGAAGGATAAGGCTACCCCAAGCATCCACCAAATCTACTCTATCCATTGCGACCCTAAGACGGACGGAATCAGGGGTCACAGGAATGGGCAAATTATCTAATACCTCCTGCGGAATATCTTCCGTGGCAAAGGTTATTAAAAGTGCTGAACTGCTAATGTTTTGGTCGAAAAAATTCATCGGCGCCCGGCGTTCAACGATTGGAGGTTCGAATTTTGCAAAAGTATTCAACCCTAAGCCGGCAGGGTCTTGCCCATAAAAGGCGATGAGCTCAAAAGTATTATCGGTCACTTTGTAATAACTTTCCGATTCAGGGGTGAACTTGGTAAAAATATCCGCAGAGGGAACCTCTTCCGAAACCTCCCCTTCGCTGGCAGGGCGATAGATTAAAGATTGCGTGAAAGGCGCCGACAAATTGCTGAAGTTCCAACTTTGCTCACCCCCCGGTGGCGTAATTTCAATAGCCTCCGGCAGGTTATCAATGGCAATTAAGAGGGTGTCTCCGGCATCGGGGAAAGTAGTATTGGTCACGGTAATTTGCGCAAACCCGCAAATTCCAAAATAGCCGAACAAACAGGAAGTTAGTAAAAATAGCTTCATAAATTATTGGTTTTCAATGACTAATGGTGGGTATAGGTGTTGTTGCTAAAAATATTTTTATCAAAAAAGGGTCAATTAACGAACTCGAATTTTCAGCAATCTTGTTGCAGGGAATAAATTTTTTCTGCCCCCAAAGGTACGTTTTAAAAACTTAAAATGCTATCGCGAAAGTGCCAATAATGCTGTCTCAGCCCTCTTAATTTTAGAGCTAATGGATAAGCATTGCAAAAAATAAAGAGGTCTTTTTTACTCAAAATTTTTCCAAAACTACTTTCTCAACGCTTCTTTTAGTTTTGATTCCAAAGAGGGTCCACGCAAATCCCGTGCAATAATTTTCCCTTCCCTGTCCAAAAGAATCGTCTGCGGTATGGAACGCACTCCGTAGGCTTGGGCGACCTTGTTTTGCCAACCTTTCAGGTCTGATACATGGTGCCAAGTCAATTGGTCTTTTTTAATTGCCTGCACCCACCTTTCTTTTTTGCTGTCCAGGCTGATTCCCAAAATGTCAAAACCTTTGTCTTTGTATTTATTAAACAGCTTTACCACATGCGGGTTTTCTTTTCGGCAGGGACCGCACCAGCTCGCCCAAAAATCAAGCAAGACCACTTTACCCCTCAAATCCTTCAAACTCAAGGCTTGTCCTTCGGGAGTATTCAGGGTAAAATCGGGGGCTTGTCCTCCGATTTCAAATGCCCGGTTTCGCTCCAATTGTTGCTTTATCACGGCAACGGATTCCGCGTCTTTATCCTTGCACTTCTGTATAAACAATTTTGCAAAGATACTGTAGTTGGGATGTTTTTTCTGCTGTAAAGCCGCCAAAACGCCACCGAGGGCTAATTGGTAGGTTCTGGATTTTGAGGGGATTTGTTTTAATAATTTCTCCAAATAAGCTTGATGCCGTGCATTGTCCAGCCCGACGCTACTCAAAGTGAGGGCATAACTTTTCATACTTTCAAAAACCCAAGGGAGGTACCGGTAATCTGCATCTTTCCAATCGGCAAATTTAAAATAGTTCTTCGCAAAATATTCGATTTCATTTTTGTAATGTTCACCATTGTTTTGATAGCTCAAATAAGTGTTGAGGGCAACAACTTTTCCAAGATAGGGTTGGGCGTTTTTCATGGAATCCAGCAAAAAAAGACGTTGTTCGTCCAATTGGCTCATCCGCTTAATAATCTGTTCGCTTTGTTGGGTATTGTTTTTCTCGCGCTGATATTGCCGGATAAGCGTACTCATTTCTTTCTTGTGCAAATTCATTCGTTTCTTCAAAGCAGCATAATCCCGATTGAGTTTTGAGTTTATTAGTTGGCCTCCCCGAAAATTGTTGCACACAGCTTTAAATGTCAAATTTTTTTCAGTCCCAATAATCAGGGGTTTTATATCATTGACCCCTGTGCCGAGATAATAAAAACGGGGCGAAGTAACAGGCAATTCAAATTCAAAGGTTTGTCCTTCCTTTTTGGGGCTTGCCTCGAGTTTTCTGAAAAGTACTCCATTGAATTCAAATAAAAAGACCGAATCAATGCGCTCACAACCGGACAAATGGCAGGTAAAGGTAATGCGCTCCTCGGCTTCAGGAATGGTCAGACTTGCGACTGCCATAAAAATTCCACAGCAAAGGGAAATAAAAATTAGCGTTTTCATTTCTCGATTCGATTAAAATTATTTCAAAAATAGGTTAGTGACAACTTCATTGAACGGTCTAAACTAAAAAGAAAACGAGCGACTTACAACAAAGACGCTCGTTTTCCCGGAAAACAAAAACAACTGACCACGACGACTATTGGTTCATCGAAGTCAAAAACTCTTCATTACTTGTGGTATTCACAATATGCTTCTTCAGGAATTCCATTGCTTCTACGGGTTTCATATCTGCCAGATGGTTGCGAAGAATAAACATCCGTTGCAGGGTATCTTTGTCAAACAAAAGGTCTTCGCGACGGGTACTCGACTTCGTGAGGTCTATAGAAGGATAGAGCCGTTTGTTGGATAAACTCCTGTCGAGTTGCAACTCCATATTGCCCGTTCCCTTGAACTCCTCGAATATGACACCGTCCATTTTTGAACCTGTGTCAATCAGTGCGGTGGCGAGAATCGTCAGAGAGCCACCGTTTTCAATATTCCGTGCTGCGCCGAAGAATTTTTTGGGCTTGTGTAATGCATTGGCCTCAACACCTCCAGAAAGAACTTTCCCGCTAGCAGGAGCCACGGTGTTATATGCCCTCGCCAACCGGGTGATAGAATCCAACAGAATGACGACATCATGACCGCATTCAACGAGGCGTTTGGTTTTCTCCAAAACGATACCTGCCACCCGCACGTGATTTTCAGCGGGTTCGTCAAAAGTGGAGGCTACTACCTCCGCATGAACGCTCCGCTTCATGTCCGTTACTTCTTCCGGGCGTTCATCAATCAATAAAACGATGAGGTAACAATCAGGATGGTTTTTGGAAATAGCATTGGCGACATCTTTTAATAGCCAAGTCTTCCCGGTTTTTGGTTGCGCTACAATCAAGCCCCGTTGTCCTTTCCCTATCGGTGTGAAAAGATCAATAATCCGGGCGCTAAAATCCCGTCCGGTGGGGGAGGTGCAGAGGTTGAATTTTTCTTCCGGGAAAAGCGGCGTCAAATAATCAAACGGAACGCGGTCGCGAATGTCTTTTGGGTCTAACCCATTGATTCTGGAAACTCGAAGAAGAGCAAAGTATTTTTCCCCTTCCTTTGGTGGTCGAATCGCCCCCCGAACCGTATCGCCGGTACGCAGACCG
>CAZJYF010000412.1:0-4134 GCA_964549665.1 uncultured Saprospiraceae bacterium | reverse complement strand
GCTACTCCTGCCGCTTCGGTAATATCTTCAAATTGGAAATTCCCCCGGTTCAAATAAAGCCGGTTGCTTTCCTGGCTGCTGACAAAATAAATGTCGGGAAGCTGATCATTATTGACGTCCAAAATGGCCACCCCGCCGCCATTGAACAAGTAGGAGTTTGTAACGATATTCAGCCGGAAGGTCTCGTGGATGTTGTTGGAAAAGAGGACCCCTGACTTTTCCGGAGGAATGATTTCGAAGCGCGCATTTTTGGAAACCGGTGGGTTGCCCGACCGGTTTTGGTCGGTTTGACACGCAAACAATCCCACAACCGGCAGGAGTAATAGAAGCAATTCTTTTTTCGTTTTCTTCATTTTACGGAGAGGCGAGGTTTTTTTTATTTGATAAATTTTGTACTGTCATTCCGGTTGTGAAATTAGTGATTGCAAAAGTATTATTGCGGAATTCATACCTTTGAAATGAAATTTCAATAACGATTTATCACCTGATTGCCATTTATGTACCACAAGATTTTAATCCTAACTGGAATAATATTTATGAGTCTGCCCGGCTTGAGCCAAAAGCCACCGGACACGGAAGCGGAATATGAGGCGGCCTACCAAAAGCGGATTCAGAAAGAAATACTCGACGGCGTTTACATTCCCAAGGACTTGACGGATGCTTTTATTCAACTGAACAAGTTGATTGATGAGGATTCGAAAGCTAAATTTAAGAAAATGCCGGAAGAGGAAGTCAGCAAAAAGCTTTTTTTTAGTTTTGGCAGGTGGATTACCTACAACTGGGGCTTCTACGGGGGGTCCCGGCTTTCGAATTATTTGCGGGGGTTGGGAATCTATCAACCCGATGATATGGCCAGTTTTATCATGATTGCGTATCACCGGAATTTGAAACAAGAAAAATTGGACATTAAAGGACTTATCCAATATTTTGAAGAGAAGAGAGAAAAAGAAAAAGAAACAAGACTTCGGGAAGGAACCATTCTTTTTCAGGAAACGCGGAAATTGACCCGCCCTCCTAAGGACAGCTCTCAGGTAAAAACAAAAGGTGCAAACTGAAAAGAGAAGAGGTAGATAATGCCTTTTCCGTCCGCTTTGGTTTTTCAACATTTCTATGACAAAAAGGCTGCTCTATTATTTTGATTGAATCCAAATAAGGACTACATTTGCCCTTCCGACAAAATACAGCCCATCATGAGTGTATTGAAAAACAAAAATCCGGAAGGACTTCCACCCGAAAAAAAACTGCGATTGCCCTTTGCACTTCCCGTCCTACAAGGCAAAAACCTCAAGAAAAACTGCTGCCGGAAATTTAGAAAAGGAAAACGATGCAAACGCTGCCCCGGTTAAAATTGACCTTTTGTCTTTCCCAAACTTTCTCTTTCCAATCTATTCTTTCCGACCATTTTTTTTGAAAAGTAGCGGAACATTTTTCAAAATTTATACTTTTGCATTTTTAAAAAAAGAATCCAGGTGATTTGCCTTTTGGATTTAGCGGCTTTTTCTTCTCGATTTAAAACGCAAATTTCAAATTCGGAAACTTCCTTACATCTATGCCAAAGAACCTATTAATTGTCGAATCGCCGGCCAAGGCGAAAACCATCGAGAAATATTTGGGAAAGGACTTCACCGTGAAATCCAGCATGGGACATGTGCGCGATTTGCCCAAAAATGACAGCGCGGTCGATGTGGAAAAAGGTTTTAAACCCAAATACATCATTACGCCCGATAAGAAAAAAGTGGTCAAGGAGTTGAAGGATTGGGTGAAGAAGGTGGATGAAGTATGGCTTGCGACTGATGAAGACCGCGAGGGAGAAGCGATTTCATGGCATTTGTGCAAGGTGTTGGGATTGGATGAAAATACCACCAAACGCATTGTTTTTCAAGAGATTACAAAGCCCGCCATTTTAAAGGCCGTCCAAAAACCGCGAACGGTAAATTTAAATTTGGTGAATGCGCAACAAGCCCGAAGAATTTTAGACCGTTTGGTGGGTTTCGAATTGTCGCCTTTGCTATGGAAAAAAATTAAAGGGAAACTCTCGGCAGGAAGGGTGCAGTCGGTAGCGGTGAAGTTGGTAGTGGAACGAGAACGCGCCATCCAAGGATTTCAATCTACCTCTTTTTTCAAAATAGTCGCCCTTTTCAATGTGAAAGGCAGGGATGGCAAAACGGTCGTTTTAAAAGCCGAATTGCCTGCCCGTTACGATTCCGAAAAAGAGGCAGAAGCCTTTTTGGCAAAATGTATCGGCGCGATTTTCAAAATTGACTCGATAGAGGTTAAACCCGCCAAGCGGAAGCCCACCGCCCCCTTCACCACCTCCACCCTGCAACAGGAAGCAAGCCGAAAATTGGGCTTCGCTGTCAAGCGAACGATGATGGTTGCCCAACGATTGTACGAGGCAGGGCACATTACTTACATGCGGACGGACTCCATCATTTTAAGCGAGACCGCCTTGCATTCCATCGCATCGGAAATTGAAAAAAATTACGGTTCAAAATACCTCCAGACCCGCCGATTCAAAAACAAAAAAGCATCGGCACAAGAGGCGCACGAAGCCATTCGACCCACATACATCGAAAAGCAAACCGTTCCCGCTGCCCGGGACGAACAACGCCTCTATGATTTGATTTGGAAGCGAACCATTGCTTCTCAAATGGCAGATGCCGTATTGGAGAAAACCACCGTAAAAATTGGCATCTCCACTATTCCCGATGCGCAATTGAATGCCGTGGGAGAAGTGTTGAAATTTGACGGTTTTCTGAAAGTATATCTCGAATCGAAAGACGAGGAGGAGGAAGAGGAAACCAAAGGAATGCTGCCTCCCGTGAAAACTGGTCAAACACTCGACTTGAAAGAAATGAGTGCCACGGAGCGCTTTACCCGTCCGCCTTCCCGGTTCACGGAAGCGAGTTTGGTGAGCAAATTGGAAGAATTGGGCATCGGGCGGCCTTCTACCTATGCCCCGACGATCACCAAAATCATGGAAGAAAACCG
The DNA here is from genome assembly GCA_964549665.1 of uncultured Saprospiraceae bacterium. GTDB lineage: Bacteria > Bacteroidota > Bacteroidia > Chitinophagales > Saprospiraceae > CAZJYF01. The sequence goes on along the minus strand of CAZJYF010000412.1, from coordinate 1,143 downwards.
GGGCTATGTCGTCAAGGAAAGCAGGGATGGTGTTGCCCGCAATTTTCAGGTTTTGGTTTTGAAAGAAGGATCTGTTTCCAAAAGGAGGCAAACCGAAATTACGGGAGCCGTAAAAAATCGTTTGTTCCCTACGGACATGGGCATGATCGTCACTGATTTTCTCGACGAGCATTTTGAAAATATTATGAATTATGGCTTTACCGCAAATATCGAAAAGCAATTCGACATCATTGCAGGGGGAAAGAAAGAGTGGCCGATGATGTTGAAAGATTTTTATGAACCCTTCCATGAAAGGGTAAAAGAAACCCTCGAAAATTCGGAACGGGCCAGTGGGGAACGCATTTTGGGGAAAGACCCACAAAGCGGCAAAACCCTGCTTGTCAGAATGTCGCGTTTCGGCAAACCCGTCGTTCAAATTGGCGCACCGGACGAATTGGAAGAATCGGAGAAGCCCAAATACGCCAGCCTGAAATTCGACCAATCCCTCGAAACCATTAGCCTCGAAGAGGCTTTGGAATTGTTTAGGTTGCCCTGCACGCTTGGCAAATACGAAGGGGCGGAGGTGACGGTGGCCATCGGGCGTTTTGGTCCCTACGTAAAGCATGGCGATAAATTTGTTTCGATTCCAAAAACGGAAGACCCCCTCTCCGTCACCCTCGAACGGGCGATAGATTTGATCGAAGATAAGAAAAAAGAAGACGCGCCCATTGGAACATACAAGGGCTTGCCCATCACCAAAGGAAAAGGCCGCTTCGGGCCCTTCCTCAAATGGAACGACCTTTACGTCAATGTGCCGAGAAGGTATCAGTTGGAAAACCTCAGCCTCGATGATGCCTTCGAATTAATCGAAGCTAAAGTGGAAAAAGAAGCCAACCGCTACATCCATCAGTGGAAAGACCTCGGCATTTCCGTAGAAAACGGCCGTTGGGGTCCCTTCATTCGGTTCAAAAAGAAAAACGTGAAAATTCCGCAAAAAGACGGCAAAAAAGTGACGGCTGAAGACGCCAAAGATTTTACGTTGGAGGAGGTGAAAGAAATGATTGAACAGGCGTTGCCGGGGTCGTTTAAGTATATGAAAAAGAAATGAGTTTATCGATGTTGGTAGCGTCCTTTATTATCCGGATGGTAAGAAAATCACCATTT
>CAZJYF010000411.1:0-4152 GCA_964549665.1 uncultured Saprospiraceae bacterium | reverse complement strand
CAATGACCTCAATGACCAATGACCTCAATGACCAATGACCTCAATGACCAATGACCTCAATGACCAATGACTTTTCAAGAAAGGTTTTCGATGTATTTATAAGCCGAACCGGTATTCAACAGCACTACTTTTTCACCGGCTTGAATCCAATTTTGGTCCACCAATTTTTTCAAAGCGACCCAAGTAGCGGCCCCTTCCGGGCAGACAAACAATCCTTCTTCGGCGGCGATTTCTTCGATGCCGCCTTTTAACTCATCATCTCTGACGGAAACGGCTGTCCCCTTGCTTTCGTACAAGGCTTTCAAAATAAGGCGGTCGCCAAAGGCGTTTGGCACTCTCAGCCCATTGGCAATGGTGGTAGCAGGATGGTCAAAAACCTTCGCCGAGGGACTTCCATTTTCAAAAGCCGAAACGATGGGGTGGCAGCCTTCAACCTGAACCGCTACCATCCGGGTGGTCACCTTTTTCAGCCACTTCAACTCCATCATTTCCTGGAATGCCTTCCAAATGCCTATCAGGCCCGTTCCACCGCCGGTGGGGTAGATGAGGACGTCGGGTGTTTCCCAATTCATTTGTTCGGCAATTTCGTAACCCAGCGTTTTTTTGCCTTCGAGCCGGTAGGGTTCTTTGAGGGTTGACACGTCGAACCATTGGTTTCCGGAATTTTGCAACGACATCAAATTAGCACAATCGCTAATCGTGCCATCTACTATTTTGAGATTGGCGCCAAAGGCCCGGCATTCAATTTGGAAAACCTCGGGGGTTTGCTTGGGCATAAAAACATGCGCTTCCATCTTGGCTTTGGCACAATAAGCACTCAAAGCACTCCCGGCGTTCCCGGCAGTGGGGATGGTACATTTTGAGACGCCCAATTCCTTTGCTTTTGAAATCGCCATGGACAAGCCCCTGGCCTTGAACGAGGCGGTGGGGTTCATCCCCTCCTCCTTGAGGAAAATATTTTTTAAACCCAGCTTCGCACCCAGTTGGGGAACTTGGAGCAAGGGCGTCATGCCTTCCCCCAAAGACACGATGTTTTGCTCGTTTTCGATAGGCAGGAACTCCTTGTACCTCCACATCGTGGAAGGGCGGTGTAGGAGTATTTTTTTGTCAATACCATTGGGAAAATTGTACTTGGCCAGCAGGGGTTGATGGCAGCCATCTTTTTGGCAGAAGGTGTTGATTTCCGTTTTGTCGTATTCGGTTCCACATAGAGAACATGCCAGATGTGAGAAGAACGAATTCGTCATGCGAGGTTACTTTTTTGATATTTCATTCAATCGTTTCCAATGACAACTTTTTGAAGGGTCTGCTTTTCTTCGGTGCTAATTTCTAAAAAATAAACTCCATTCTTCAAATTACCCACCCTCAATTCAAAAGAAGAGGAGTTTTGTTTTTCAAATCGAAAAGTTTTGACCGTTTGCCCGCCCAGATTCAGCAATCGGATGCGTGGATCATCCATGCCGTTAAACCCCTGAAAATCAACGTGGACCAGGTCGAATGCGGGGTTTGGATAGAGGAGAATTTTTGTTTTTTTAGTCTCCCTTTCAGCAACTGCGGTGACGGAACAATCCAACGAAAATTGTTGAAAAAAATCCCACATCAAATCATCGGCATTCACGAATTGGGAAGGGGGGTCTCCGACAGGTGAAGCAATCCCACCGGGCCAGGAGTGCCCGCCGTCGTGGGTGATGTAAAGCCGGATTTCAGCATCGCAGGAACAATTGCCCCATCGGAAAATGTCGAAATCGTCGGCATCCCGCAGCGTGTCGTTGGTCAGTTGGCAATTGTTATAAACCGACCAGGCGTTTAGCAAAGAATCGAGGGGTGGGTTGTGGTGATTCGAAAAGCCCGAACCAACACCGCCCTGAAACGGGACGTTGGTGTCCAAATAGGAGTGGAAGTGGATGATGGGAACCGCACGTTCGGGAGAGCAAAAGGGGGCAGTGCTGCTACTAGCTACCGGTGCAATCGCCGCTATTCTATCGGATAATTCGCAAGCCAGGCGGTAGCACATAAAACCACCGTTGGACATGCCGGTCGCATAAATCCGGTTCGGGTCAATGCTGTAATTTGCGACAAGCGTATCGACTAAAGCGGCGATGAAACCGACATCATCAATATTGTTGGCGCTGGCAAAACCGCAGCAAGTCCCGGCGTTCCAAGTGCGGATGCCCAGCAAAAATGAAGGCACCCCTTCGGGGTAAACGACGATGAAGCCTGCTGCATCTGCCTTGCCACTCAATCCCGATTGTTCTTCAAATTGGTTGCCACTTCCAAAGCCCCCGTGCATCGCGATGACAAGGGAATAGGTCTCGTCGGGATTATAACCCTCCGGCAGATGCAACAGCCAGGTGCGGTATCGCCCTTCGTGGAAAAGGCTGTCGATTTGAGAGGATGCCGTTTGACTAAGGAAGCAAAACAAAAAAAGTGGGAAATAAGTCTTCATTGTTTTTGATTTAAATCGTTTGGAAATTCCCGATTTGCAAGATATTACCCGATTTGCAAAATCTTTGAGATTTGGCAAATCTTAATTTCGTTAGTTTTAAATTTACCAAATCTCAAAGATTTTGCAAATTGATTTCTCAAATTTGAAAAAAGAAAGGGCAGGACAAACCATATCTTTCCAAATTTGTCCTTAGACTGATAAAAAATTCTCAGAGTAGATAAGAACTTTGCGCCCATGCTTTTAATTTTTCTTTTTTTCGTCGCCTTTTTCCTTGCCTACGGCAATGGAGCTAATGACAATTTCAAAGGGGTTGCCACCCTTTTTGGAAGTGGAACCACCAATTACAAAAGAGCCATCGATTGGGCTACCGTGACCACATTTTTGGGTTCCGTTTCCGCCATTTTTCTCGCCTCCGCGTTGGTAAAAAATTTTTCCGGCAAGGGTTTAGTACCTGATGAACTCGTGCAAGCCCCCGCTTTCGCCGTTGCCGTAGCCCTTGGCGCAGCCTTAACCGTTTTTTTGGCCACTAAAATTGGAATGCCCATTTCTACCACCCACAGTTTGGTCGGAGGGCTTTTTGGGGCTGGAATCGTTGGAGTTGGAAGCGCCTTTAATTTTGCCAAATTGGGGAACACCTTTTTGATGCCACTTATCGTCAGCCCTATCTTAGCTTTGGTGGTGAGTTTGGTGGTTTACTGGTTTTTCAGAAAATGCAGGCTGGCTTTGGGCATCACAAAGGAATCTTGTATCTGCGTCGGCGATGAATTGAAAGTCGTCTCCCAATTGACCTTCGATAAAGACTTCATTGCGCTGCCGGTAGAAACCCAAAAAAGCATCCGAACAGCCACGGAGACTGAATGCACCGAGGTCTATCAGGGAAGGTTTTTGGGTCTCAATGCCCAATCTGTTTTAGATTATGCCCACTATCTGAGCGCCGGCGTAGTCAGCTTCGCAAGAGGCTTGAATGACACCCCCAAAATTGTCGGTTTACTCTTGGTAATCAACGCGTTTAATATCCAGTTGGGGATGGTAGCCATTGCAATCGCAATGGCTTTTGGCGGATTGTTGAATGCCCACAAAGTCGGGGAAACCGTCAGCAAACGAATCACCCCAATGAACCATGGGCAGGGGTTTACGGCAAATCTGATCACCGGTTTGTTGGTCACCACGGCAAGTGTTCACGGGTTGCCCGTTTCCACCACCCACGTCTCCGTCGGCTCCATTTTTGGTATCGGAACGGTCACCAAAAAAGCAGATTCGCGCATGGTCTCCAAAATAGTATTGTCGTGGGTTTTAACGTTGCCGGTGGCAGCAGTGATGAGCGCAGTGGTTTATTGGGTATTGTTGCAGTTTTGAGTTTAACCATCTTTTAAAAGTTCCAAGCAAACTACCCTTCAATTGCACCGTCCTTCAGGGCGGTGATAAATAAAAAAAAGCCTTTCGGCTTTAGCCATTCATTTTCCCGACAAGAAAAATAGGACTAAAGTCCAAAAACCTCTCTGCCTTTGTTCACCGCCCTGAAGGACGGCGCAATTGAAATGCTCCAAAAAAAAACTTTCCCCTTGATAAAATTACCTTTTCAAAGCCTCCAAGCAAACGTGTGTACTCTACAAAAACAAAAAAAATTGCCAACTGCTTACTGCCTACTGAACTACTGAATCAGGTTGATCAATGTCCGGTAATCGTCAAAAGGGGCATCGTCGCCC
>CAZJYF010000410.1:1512-4155 GCA_964549665.1 uncultured Saprospiraceae bacterium | reverse complement strand
TTTGCCTGAATTTCTGCATTCACCTGAATGACATATTCGGAAGAGGTTGCGACGCCTTTGTCCAATTGTGTAGCCACTTGGTGGAGGATTTTTTTCTGTAAAGCAGCTATAGCGAGGTCATTCTCAATCAATTTTTCAAACTTGGCTACCTGTGCCTCGAACTGCCCTTCGAGCAAATTAATATTGGTTTCAAAAACAGCGCGTTGGTTGTCAATCAACTGACTCTGAACGGATAGCTTTTGCCGTTCGAGTTCGTTCTTTTTCCAATCAAAGAGGTTCCATTTAAAATTCAAACCACCAATTCCGAAAGGGCTAACCCCCTTGTCAAAAAAATTGAGTGGGTCGGGGTACCCAAATCCTGCCTGGGCAAAAGCCCCCACTTTTGGCCTGCGAGAAACTTCGGTCAGTTTTTCGGCGACCAATAGTTTTTTCTTTTGTAATTCGAACAAATTGAGCTCTTCCCGTTTGGAATCGGAAGTAAATTCAAAGTCGGTAAAAGCAGGCGTCTGGAGCTCTGTATCTGGAGAAATAGGTAGATGGAGGAGCGCTCCCAAAACCGCTTTCATTCCTTCCATTTCACTTGTAGTCTCCTGGATATTTGTTTCGAGACGCAAGCGAGTTACCTTCAGTTTATCCGCTTCGCTTTTGAGCAAGACGCCATGTCGCACAGCGGCTTCCACCTGTTCACTTTGCGCCTCGAGGGTCTTGAGGCTCGTTTCCAATATTTCCCTTTTCTTTTGCAACAGCAGGATGCCGAAAAAATATTGATTGACCCGGTCTTTGAGTTCGTAGAGACTGACTGCAACCTCCTGTTTTCCTATGGCGAGGTCTGCCTCCTTCATTTCTTTTTGGACTTGCCGCAATCCACCGTCGTAAATGGTGTACTGCGCTTCTACGGTCGCTTGCGCGCGCACCAAAGGCAAGTCAAACGAATTCATAGTCGCACCCGGAATTTCAAATGGATTAGAGACCGTTTGGGTTTGCCCCGTCACTTGGGTCACCAAATCTATCGTCGGAAGAGCTTGCCTGTCCAATAGTTCCAAATCGAGCCGGTTGAGGTCGGAGAGCAAGGGGGATTTTCCCACAAGGGGATAGTTTTGAATGGCGTGCTCATAACACATCTGGAGGTTCAAGAAATTATCCGTTTGGGTAAATAAAGGAGAAAAAAAAGCAATTATTAGCAATACAGTGGAAGAAGTTTTCATTTTAGTCAATAAATTTAAACGTTCAGATAAGTTTAATTTTACTTCTGAATGGAGTGCCTCACAAAGGCTACAATCTCCTTTTTCCGGGATTGAAGAAACTGAATGTACGAACTGTTGTCCAAATGCAGCACCGTTTGCAACATCGGTTTGGCCATAAAAGGAAAAGCGCACATTGACAAAATATGCACCACTAATTGGACGGGATTGATTTCCCGGATATTCCCACGCTGCACTTCGGTTTGGATTTGCATCATTAATTTCATCGGGTTCGGCAAGGCATTTCTTTTTTTCATTTTTTCAATGAAAATATCAGGATTTTGATTTAACTCATTGATTATGAATATTGGAAGCTGGGGATTTTCCAAAAAGAAATTGATGTAATTTTCAACAAAATGTTCAATTTTTTGAAAAAGAGGCAGTTCCGATTCAAATATTTCATTCAATTGAGGAATGAATTCCAACAGGGCTTCTTCGAATATCGCATCGAATAATTTTTCCTTGCTTCGGAAATAATAATGCAGCAGCCCCTTGTTTATTTCTGCTGTATCGGCAATTTCCTGCATTCTTGCAGCGGCAAACCCCTTTTTGGTGAAAACGGTTTTTGCGGCTGACAGAATCTTGTTTTCGGTCGAAATGGTTGAATCCATAATTTATCCAAATGGGTAACTGCTGGCAAATGTGATAATTTGCTTTTTATTTTGCAAATTTTTTTTCAAAAAAAATTATTAGGTTCGCAGAAATGGCGGTTAGCTATTTATCAGGAAGGAAGTTCAAGAGTTCTCCTAATTTAAATCTGACGATTTAATCTTCTGAGGTAAAAAATGGATTTGGACTACAGACAATCCCGGTTGATTCCCAAAACATACTTCTTCACTACTCCGATTTCTTTTGCCGTTTCAGCTCCTTTGAACCCTTTTATGAGATCATCCTTCATGGAATCCTTCGCCATGTCCGTCAATTTTTTCGCTATCGGGAGGTAGGACCAATGCCATTTTTCTTCATTGTATCCGAAGGGCCGGCGGTTTCCTTTTTCCGAATAGGGCTGGCAAAAACCAAAATCTTTGGCGTGGGTAATCAGCCATTCATATTCCTTCAAGCCCTTTCCTTTTTCAAAATATTCGTTGGAAAAGGAATTTAGGTCCATGTCCGTTCCCCAATGATGTCGCGAAGTACCGGGCATGGAACTAAATTCAAGAATTTTCAAAGCCCGTTCTCTGGCATTGGGATAGGCTTTTGAAGCATCCTTGCCGTTTTCGATTTTAGTCTCTCCCGTCCATTTTCTTTCCCAAATTCGCTTTTGATAATCGAAATTTCGGGTGGCGGACCGGATGGTTAAATTCACGCCATCCTTTTTTGCTTCGAGGTACATCTTTTTGAAGCCTTCGTAGGTATCTTTCCGGAGATAAAGCCCTTCCCTGTCGGCATACTTTTTTTCTAC
>CAZJYF010000410.1:0-1412 GCA_964549665.1 uncultured Saprospiraceae bacterium | reverse complement strand
GGGGTAATTATTTCAAAAGAAGCATCGGGATAGGCATTGCGCCACCCACTTGGGGCGCTAACTTTCTTCTTCGGGTTCCATTTGAATTCATACCCAAAAAGCTTCCCCTCCCTTTCTTCTACCCAATCAATTTCCTGTTGGTCGTAGGTTCGCCAAAAAAAATTGTTGACTAACATTCTGTTGTAATGCTGAAATTTAATTCGCTCGCCAAAAATATAATTTTCCCAAAGAGTTCCCACATCATTTCTCATTCTCAAGGGGTTCAAATTGGCAATGATGGTGTTTCGAATACCGTTGTCATAAAAATACCATCGGACATTTTTGACAATCTCCTTGCGAAGATTTTTACTGAACCCTCCGACTTTGTGAATTACAAAAACTTTTGAAAGCAAGTCGAGATATTTTTCCACCGTATTCTTGCTCATTCCCAATTGTTTGCCCAACTCCTGATAAGAGACTTCACTGCCTATTTGGTACGCAATTAACCGCAGCAAATTAAAGATTTTAGAAGAATTTCGAATGTTTTCAAAAACCAGGATGTCTTTTAAAAGGTAAGAACTTACGACGTCTTGCAAATAGTCTGATTTCTCCTTTGCCCCAACGATATTGTGTAACTCCGGATAATTTCCGAATATCAAACGGGCTTCCATATTTTCTCTTTTTTCAAACCGATTTTCCACCTGCAAATACTCCACTTCTGATAATGGAAATAACCGGAACGTTTTTTTTCTGCCTGTCAAAGGTTCTCCTGTAAGGTTTTCCAAATCAAAAGCACTTGAACCGGTTGCAATAATTTTCAATCCTTCAATTTCATCCACCATCAATTTTAAAACTTTGCCAATTTGGTCAATCTTTTGGGCTTCATCAATCAACAATACCTTTTTGTCTCCAAGCAATTGACGGTAATTTTGGGGGCTTCTATTTGCCAATAATTCCGCCATTGTCATATTTTCACCATTCAGCAAAAGAAAAGGTTCCTGAATTTGTTCAATGATTTGGTTAAGAAGGACTGTTTTCCCCGTCCTTCTAGCCCCCAATAAGACAATCACCTTTTGAGGTTGGAGGCTTTGAACAATTTGATTTTGAATGCTTCTTTTTATAAATTTCATAAATGCCGTCAATTTATTGACGCAAATTACGTAAATTCCGTCAAATTATTGACGCAATTAACGTTAATTCAGTCAACTCAATGACGCAATTTACGTTTTGCTTCTTTTTCAATTTCCTCTGATGGCAAATGGTGAAAGCCGGAAGCTGATTTTAGGGAGCGGGAAATAAATAAGCCACCCATTCTGATACATACGCATGTACTCGTCCTTTTTCCTTCTTAGAAACTTAAAAAAATCGCACATAGCTTAGGCTATGCTTGATTTTTTAAAATTCCTCAGAAGAAAAAATTACTTCGCCATAAC
>CAZJYF010000409.1:0-4160 GCA_964549665.1 uncultured Saprospiraceae bacterium | reverse complement strand
AAAAAATCACCCATTCATCAAAGCCTGTTCGAGGTCTTCCAGCAAATCATCCACGTCTTCCACTCCCACACTCAATCGGATGAGTGAATCTGTCAAACCCGACTTTAAACGCTCTTCTCTCGGAATTGAAGCATGGGTCATCGAAGCCGGGTGGCCGATTAGCGATTCCACCCCTCCCAAAGACTCGGCCAACAAAAAAATATTGGTGGTACTCAACACCCGGGAAGCATCTTCAAGGGTATCTTTTTTTAAATCGAAGGAGACCATAGCCCCGAAATTCCGCATTTGGGCTTTCGCGACCAGATGGTTGGGATGGTCTTTAAAACCCGGGTAATACACCTTATTCACCTTCGGATGATTGCGCAAATATTTCGCAATTTTTCTTGCGTTTTTGCAAGACCGTTCAACCCGTAGGTGTAGTGTTTTTATGCCGCGCAAAATCAAAAAACAATCCATGGGTCCCGGAACTGCCCCGGCAGCATTTTGGATAAAGTGCAGCTTTTCCCCCAATTCTTCGCTATTGACGATGACTGCCCCCAGTACGCTGTCGGAATGCCCGCCTAAATATTTTGTGGCAGAGTGCAGCACCATATCCGCACCTAAATCGATGGGCGTCTGCAAGTAAGGTGAAGCAAAGGTGTTATCCACGCAGGTCAAGATGCCATGGTCTTTTGCAATGGTGCATATTTTTTCAATATCTATAATATTGAGCATTGGATTGGTCGGGGTCTCAATCCAAATCAGACGAGTATTATTATTAATTTTCTTTTCCACCTCCTCGGGTTCGTCCATTCTGATGAAATGTCCTTTTAATCCGAATGGCTCATAAACTTGGGTAATCAACCGGTAAGACCCGCCGTAGAGATCATTGGTGGAAATGATCTCGTCGCCCGGCTTCAGCAAGCGCATGATTGCATCCATCGCCGCCATGCCGCTTCCGAAACAAATGGCATCAACCCCATTTTCAATGACCGCCAGGTTTTTTTCAAGCGCCAGCCGGGTTGGGTTTTGGGTTCGGGCATATTCAAATCCTTTATGAACCCCAGGTGACTCTTGTACGTAGGTGGATGTTTGGTAAATAGGAGGCATCACTGCCCCGGTGGAAGGGTCCGGCGAAAGGCCGCCTTGTATGAGCTTTGTGGCAAATTTCATGAGTTAAATCTTCTTTTTTTCAAGGAAGTGCAAAAGTATAAATTTCTGGCAGGAAGGTTGATGAAAAAAGTCTTCTAATTTGAAAAACGAAAAGGGCAACCTAAGTCCTACTTAGATTGCCCTTCGGATAAAAAATTCCAATGAAGGAAGATTGCTAATTAAATCTTTTTGGTTGCAATTAGTTTACGGCACTGTTAAGGTCTTTTCCGGCTTTAAATTTCACGGAATTTTTAGCGGCAATAGTAATTGCTTCACCGGTTTTAGGGTTCCTACCGGTTCGGGAATCTCTGTGCGAAACTGAGAAAGTACCAAATCCGATTAAAGTAACCTTTCCGCCATCTTTTAAAGTGTCGGAAACGGAATCAAATACGGCATTTACCGCCGAGGTTGCCTGCGCTTTTGTTAACTCAGCGCTTTCGGCAACTTTGTTTACTAAATCTCCTTTATTCATCTTGAAAGTTTTTAAAAAAAGTTAGTTTAAAAAAAGCCCCGCAAATTTATAGGCTACGAATTTTAAAACCAAGCTTTTAAGAACAAAAAAGCCGAAAGCCTAGTGTTTATAAGGGTTTTTAGGAAGAATACGGAAAAATTCGGATAGTGAAAGCCAATAAATTAATTTTTTTTTTTATTTCGGCTGTTTTCCGGCATACTTCCTGAAGAAATAATTCCGTTGTCAATATCAAAGTAAAATCAACTCTTTCCTCTTTATGCGGTTTAAAACGATGAAAAAAAGAACAGATTAATGAGAAAATCAATTCGATATCTATTCCTTATACCAGGCATCTTTTTTATAAGTTTTGCAACATCCTCCTGCCACCGGGGAACGGGTTGTCCCATCAATGAAAAGGCCCATGTTCAGCCCGATAAAAAAGGAAGATATCCCAAGACCAAAACCAAATCAGGGCTTTTCCCCAAGAAGATGCTAAAGCATGGTTGATACTTTTAATAAAGTAAATTCCCATCCTATTCTAATATCTGTGAGTGGACGGAAAAGGTATAAAATTTTGTTTTTATTAAACTGTTTTGTTTCAAAAAGAAAATTATTGTTTCAATTTAGGGTCTAAGGCTTCCGACAATCCTTCCCCAATAAGATTGAAAATGGTGACGGTCACAAAAATGGCCATGCCGGGAAAAATGGCCAACCACCAGGCAGGATAATAACCCCTCGCTTCCGCCAACAATCTTCCCCAGGTAACTTCCTCCAAAGGCACTCCAATTCCAAGAAAAGAAAGGGCAGCTTCCAGAAGAATTGCACCGGCTATTCCGAAGGCGATGCTAATTAAAACGGGCGTCAGGGCATTGGGAATGGCGTGCCGGAAAATGATGCGCATTTCCCTAAAACCCATTGCACGCGCTGCTTGAATGTATTCCAGGTTGCGAATGCGCAACATTTCAGCTCGAATGAAGCGGGCAATTCCCGTCCAACTGACCAAGCCAATGATGACCATTATTTGAATGATGGATTGGTTTTTTAAAATGGCCACCAGGGACAAAATCAAAAACAGCCCAGGGATGGAGTTCAAAATTTCAATCAACCGCATGATGATGAGGTCTAGGGGGAGTGCAATTTTTTTTTGGAAAAGGGGAATTTTTTTGAAAAAGAAAGTCAGGAAGTTAAATATTAATAGGACTGCTGTGAAAATTGCCAGGGACTTGAATACTTCGGTTCCCAAATTTCCCGCTTTGGCAGCTTCCAATAGAGCATAATTTCGAACGAAAAAACCATAAAAAAGGGCGAAAAATAACCCCGACAAATTAAGCAGCAAGCGGGCGCGGGAAATCTTGAATTGTTCATCGCCGAAATAACCCGCCATTGACCCCAGAACAATTCCAATCAGAGAAGCAATTGACATCGCTATCACTCCGACAAGCATGGCCGTTCTCGTACCTTTTATCAATCCGGCTGCCACGTCCCTGCCCAATTTATCCGTTCCCAGCCAATGCCAATAACGCTTGGAGGGAACCTTTTGACGGTCGAAGGGCCCTTTGTAATTCCAATTTTCACCATCCTGAAAGGTGGACGAATAGGGGATGGGTGCCCTTAAAACGCGTTCGTATTTCTGTTCCGACCAATCCTTCGATAAAATCAAACTATCCCAACGGGAAAGCCCCAAACCAACCGCGTATTGCTGCATCACCGGGAAGTAGGTCTTCCCTTCAATTTTGCAAAAAATGGGTTTGTCATTTGCCAAAAAATCAGCAAATACAGCGAGAAAAAGCAAAAAACACAAAAACCGGAAAGACCAAAACGCCAATTTATTTTGTCGGAACCGGCGCCTTACGATGCCCCAATAACTTTGGTCAAGCGTCTGATTTTCTGCTTTTTCAAGAAGTTGTTTGCTCGTTTTCTTTCCAAATAACGTCCGGTGCAAACGCAGTAGCCCCGCATCGGGACTATTACTGTTTTGCCCTTTGTTCGCGCCAGGCTTTTTATTCATTTTTAATTTTTGCCAAATACTCTTTTGGTGTCAGTATCGATAAGTTACTTTCTTTGTAATCCTTTGTATTCCTCGTAATTATTATCTGATGTCCTGATTCTTCAGCACAATAATTTTGCACTGCATCTTCGAAGTCCTTAAATTTTGAATTAGATGCTTTACTAATTATTGACTGCCCTACGTTTTCCACCAGTACTATCTTCAAAAATTTCTTCCTTTGCGTATCTGCTTTTTTTTCATTTTCGAGTTTTCCAACGATATAATTAATATTAATCACAGTTATTGGAGAAACACAAAGTTTTATATCAGAAGATAATGAGTCTTCAATTATTCCAGCAATGTCATCCATAAATGGTTCTCTATCAAGCAGTAAGTCTAATAGCACATCGGAGTCTAAAAATATTTTTTTCATTTCTTTAAATATTTTTCTACGAGTGCATCTTGTAGTAGCTCTTTGTAGGAAGTAAACTCTTTAGGCATTTTGACTGACCCTTTTAACTCCATTACTAATTTATTTGGAGATTTACTTTTTTCTGATTTTTCGGACTTGGACAAGGATTTTAAATATTC
>CAZJYF010000408.1:0-4168 GCA_964549665.1 uncultured Saprospiraceae bacterium | reverse complement strand
CCTCGAATCGAGTTCGCTGTACCGGAAATAGTTATTTTGCGAATTAAATAATTGGTCATTGGTCATTAATAGTCATCAGTCATTTAGATAAACAGTTGATGTTCAATTAATTGCAACAATGACCGAATGACAAATGACCAATTGACCTGAAAATAAATGAATCATTCTAAAAAGACCCTCATTTTCGGCCGCCATCCGGTTTTGGATGCCATCCGTTCTGGAACGCCATTTGATAAATTGGTGCTTCTTCAAGACCTGCGGGGTAGTTTTGAAAAAGAGATCCGGCAATTGAGCAAGTTGCACAATATTCCACTGCAAGTAGTTCCAAAAGAGCGCCTTGGCAGATTGGTGAAAGGGAACCACCAGGGTGTCGTAGGTTTTCTTTCGATGCTTTCGTATTATCGGCTGGAGGATGTTTTGCCGGGTGTATTTGAAAAATCGGAAACCCCGTTGATTCTATTGTTGGATGGCATTACCGATGTGCGAAATTTTGGGGCGATAGCCCGTTCAGCCGAGATTTGTGGCGTCCACGCATTAGTCGTTCCGAAAAAAGGAAGCGCCCAAATTAATGCGGAAGCTTTGAAAGCATCCGCCGGTGCGCTGACGAAAATCCCCGTTTGCCGGGAGGGAAGTCTTATCACGGCTATTGACTTTCTGAGGCTTTCAGGCATTCGGGTGTTGGCTGGCGATTTGAATGCCTCCAAAAAGATTTATGACCTTGATTTCACGTTGCCAACGGCCATTGTTTTGGGTTCGGAAGGACAGGGAGTAAGCCCTGCGGTGCTCCAAAAAGTGGACCGAAAGTTCTTCATCCCGCAAGTAGGCAGCACGGATTCTTTCAACGTCTCGGTAGCAACTGGAATTATTCTTTACGAGGCCCAAAGGCAAAGGGAAGAGGGTAATAGGAGGTGATTTGAAACTTGCGGTTTCACAGTTCTACCACATCTCCGATTTCGGGTATTTCCACTTCCTTGAAGCCATCCGGCTTGATGAACTCCCGAAAACTCTGTTGTCTGTCTAATTCTCCATGCACCAAAAAAATCTTGCGCACCCTTCCTTTTTGGTTGGCAATGAAGTCCTTAATTTCGTTCCGGTCGGCATGAGCCGAAAAGGAATCCATGACCTGGATATCGGCGTGGACGGGCATCCATTGGCGGAATAATTTCAGCTTTTGGACGCCATTTCGCAACATGCCACCGGGCGTGCCGGGCGAGCAGTAGCCCACAATCAGAATCGTATTTTTCTTTTGGTCAATGCTGTTGAACAAATGATGCCGCACCCGCCCGGCGTTCATCATTCCCGAAGAGCTGATGATGATGCAAGCTTCGTCCATATCGTTCAATTGTTTGGATACTTCTACCTTTCGGACGTAGGTCAGTGCGTTGAAGCCAAAGGGATTGTCGTCAATGAGGAGATATTCGTTCAATTCATCGTCGAAACATTCGGGATGCGCCCCAAAGATGGTGGTCGCATTGACGGCTAGCGGGCTGTCCACATAGACCGGGATGGAAGGCAGCGTTCCCGCCGTTTCCATCTGGTCGAGCATATAGACGATTTCCTGCGTCCTACCGATACTGAAAGCGGGGATGATGAGTTTCCCTCGTTTCTTAACGCATGTCTGTTTGATGATTTCCAACAAGCGTTCCGATTCTCCCGGTGCCGCTTCATGGTCTTTGTCGCCGTAGGTCGATTCGCAAATCAGATAATCGACTTCCGGCATGGGCTGTGGGTCTCGCAAAATCGGACGGTCTGGGCGGCCAATATCTCCTGAAAATCCCAAGAAAATGGTCTTGCCGTTTTCCCTGATTTTCAAGGTGACACTCGCACTGCCCAAAATATGACCGGCGTCCCGGAACAGCACTTCGACGTCTTTGTGAATGGGAAACCAACGCTCGTAACTATGCCCGACGAAGCTATTCATTGCCTTTGTCGCATCTTCGGCGGTGTAAAGAGGCATTCGCAATTTTGCCCGTTTGCCCTTTTTTTTACGTTTCCTTTTGTTGTAATATGCTGCATCGCGTTCCTGAATCCGGGCGCTATCGAGCAGCATGATGGCACACAAACTGCGGGTGGCATGGGTGCTAAAAATGCAGCCGCTAAAACCATCCCTCACTAACTTTGGAATGCGCCCGCTATGGTCAATATGTGCGTGCGAAAGGAGCAGACAGTCAATTTCAGAAGGTTTGAAGAACCAATTTTCATTAAATCGGTTCATTTCCTTCCGCCGCCCCTGATACAAGCCGCAGTCCAACAATATTTTGTACCCGTTGTCGAGCGTTATTAGGTGTGCGCTTCCGGTAACTACCTGGGCGGCACCACAAAATTGTATTTTCATAAAATTGACTTGGAGTAGGAACCAAGGCATCGGCAATCTGCAAGGATTCTGATAGCTTGGTTTCGTACAACTCTATTCTAAAATGTGAATTTTAATGTTCCGGTACCAAACCCTGTTGCCGTGGTCTTGCAGCGAAATATGACCCTTCTTCGCTTTTCCAAAACCGGGCATGTCACTGAACTTGCTTTTCGCAATCATATTCCACCAATCGTCCGTGAACATCTGAAAATCAACTACTTTAACCCCATTCAGCCAATGCGCTACATGCCCTCCCTTGCTGACAATCCGAACCTGATTCCATTCGCCGGCGGGCTTGACGGTGACCTGACTACTCGAAATCAAATCGTATAGGTCCCCCGCCCGGTGTTTTTCAATTTTTCCATCGGGATGACACGCGTTGTCGAGCACTTGCATTTCCGGACCTGTTTGCCAAACGTATTGGTATTCATCGCCTTCCACCACATTGTAAATGATGCCGCTATTGCCACAGGGCTGAATTTTCCAATCCAGTTTTAACTCAAAATCCTGAAATTCCGCATCGGTAATGATGTCGCCCCCATCCTCCGACTGCCAACCTCCGTTTTCATTTTTTTGCGCATTGAGCATCAACGCATCGTCTTGAATAATCCATCCCGAGCCAATGGTTTTCTTATTGAAATTGCGCCAACCGGTGGTCGATTTTCCATCGAAAAGCAATTGCCAACCTGCTGCTTTTTCAGCTTGTGAGAGTGTATTTACTGCCACCGTTTCCGGCGGAGGTGGAGGGGCTGTTTTTTCCGATGAACCAGAAGGTTCTCCGCATTGGCAAAATAACAAACCGGCTAACCCGGTGAGTGCGAAAATAATTGATTTCATAATTTTTGAATTTTATGGTGATGAATGACTTTTTTTAGATACCACATCAAGGATTCGCAATAGGAAGAGGATTGAAAAATATAAAAAACAATTTTCACGAAAACCTTTTGCCTAAAGCCGTTTATCTAAAGTTTGACAAAGATCCCATTTGAATTAAATATTGTCTCACATAATCCTTAAAATATTGATTCAAATGATTCGAAATTTCACCCGGTTTTCCATTTCCAATGCTCAGGTCATCAATTTGCACCACGGGCATCACCCCGCGCGTGGTGCTAGTGATAAATGCCTCTTTGGCTGTCTCCAACTCTTCCAATTTCAAATCTCTTTCTTCAACTTTGAATTGCGGCTTTGCAATTTCCAAAACTTTCATTCGCGTGATGCCTTTCAAAATTCCTTCCCCCGCCGTCACGATGATGTCGTCGGGGGTGACGATGAAAAAATTTGCACGGGTTGTTTCTGCAATGATTCGACCATCGTGGTATAAAATATCTTTCGCTCCGGCCTTCTTCATCTTTTCCAGCAACCAAATGCCCACTGTATAATTCGTCGTTTTAACTATCGGAAAAGGCCTCAGATATCGATGGAGTATCAACTTGACCCCCTTTTCAAAAGCAGCAGACGGATGCGTTGGAAAGGGATGTTCCATAATCAAAATATTGGGGCGGGCAGGGGTATAGCCATCCGGGGAATAACCACCTGTAAGAACAAGGCGGATAGACGCTTCCTTCAAGCCGTTTGCCAAAATTAACTCCCCGATTTTCAACTCCAATGCTGGTTTCGACAGGGGAAGCTCCAACCCAAGTTGCTGAGCCGAATGCTCGAAGCGATTGAGATAATCTTTGATAAAAAGCGGCCGTCCGTTTCGCACCAAAAAGAAATCGAACATTCCATAGCCTCTCAAAATAGCCAGGTCACTGATATTGAGGACCGCTTCCTCAACGGGAACAATTTTTCCGTTGACAGAATGATAGATCG
>CAZJYF010000407.1:0-4180 GCA_964549665.1 uncultured Saprospiraceae bacterium | reverse complement strand
AAAAAGACGCCACTGGCAAGTGGGGCAAATAAAAAAGCAAGCAGGAGTCCGGTTATTAAAAAATAACGGAAACTTTTTCTCCATCCCAGTCGGCGGATGAGTAGCGGCAAAAAAATCAGCGGCATCAATTTGCAAGCGATAGATAATGCCAGTGCCCCTGCCGAAAGCGCAATCCGGTTTTTCAGCAACCACCAAAAGGCGAGCAACAGAAAAAAAATCATCGCTCCTTCAAAATGCAAATTGCCGGTGAGTTCGATAATTATGAAGGGGTTGAGTGCGTAGAGAAGTACATTGTTCGACGGTAGTTGAAAATGTTTTAAGAGCTTGATTATCAAAACAATGGAGCCGATCTCGGCAGCAAAAAGGAATAATTTCATCACAATGGCGCTCCCCAAAACGCTCATTGGGAACAGTAGGCTGGCAATTGCAAAAGTAAATTGCGCCACCGGAGGATAAATCGTGAAGTACTCGGGGGAGTTCAGTTTATCGAACAATTCTTTGGTGATGCCTTCGATAGCAATGCCATTTTCGAGGTAGTAAGAAGGCAGGTGGTCGAACGGATTGAAGCCATGAATTAGAAGCCGTCCGTCCCAAACGAAGCGGTAGATGTCGTCGGAAAGATTTGGCACGTAAAAGAGCAGGCAGAATCGCAGGAAGATGCCGAGACCGATGAAGAACCGGATGTCTTTTTCGGTTTTTACGAAACGAAAAATAGCGAGATAGACGAGGAAGAAGGGGGCGTAAAGGAGAATGATGTGGAAAAAATCCGATTGTTCGACTCCGTAACCAAGCCCGATGCTCAGTCCGGTCAATAGTAAAGCGGTCAACCAAGTCCGAGGATTCAATTCCTAGTGTTTTAGCTTCAAATGGCGAATCGTGAAATAAAAAATGGAACCGTAGCCGAAAGCCAACAGAATGTGAAACACGATAAAGGTAGTATTTTCCCAATACAATCCAATGCAAACGGCTGCTAAGAAATAGAGCGTCAGTAAACCTTCGAAAAAAGTAGTCCAGGAAATTTTCGAGGTCAGGTAATTTTGTTTTTTAAAAGAGTCGGCGAGTCCTTTGATATTGAATTTCGGTGTTCGCACGAAAGGAGATTTTTTCCCGCCGTAGCCCTGAATGACGGCAATCGAATTGTGAAGGGACAGTCCCATCGAAAGGGCCAGAAAAATGGGAAACAAAAAGATAAACTTGAACAGCATTTTGGCGTAGGATTCTTTTTTCAATTCTGCCTGTACGTTCGCCACGTAATAAACCGCGATGATCGCCAGAAATCCGATGAGAAAAGCAGAAAGGAAATCGGGTGAGAACCTCATTCGACTGATGACGAAAAGCAAGGGTACGCTGAATACGCCGACGATGAAAACGAAAACGAAAATGGTGCTACCCAACAAATGGGCGGTGCCGTGAATTTTTTGCCCTAAACTCAGCTTTGAGTGCCAAAGGGTCGGCAGCATTTTCTTGGCTGTCTCTGCCCCACCTTTCATCCACCGGTGTTGCTGGGATTTAAAACCATTCATTTCGGCAGGCAACTCAGCCGGGGAACCAAATTTTTCGAGATAGACGATTTCCCAACCTTTCAATTGCGCACGGATACTCAGGTCCAGGTCTTCGGTCAGGGTATCTGCCTCCCATCCGCCGGCGTCTTCGATGGTTTGACGACGCCATATGCCGGCCGTGCCGTTGAATTGGAGCATGAAGTTGCCGGCCTTGCGGCCTTGTTGTTCGACGGTGAAATGCACGTTCAACTGCATCGCTTGAAGGCGGGTGATGAGCGAGTAATTTTGATTGATATGTTCCCAACGGGTTTGCACTACCCCCGTTTTTTCATTTTTAAAATAGGGGATGGTTGTCCGTAGAAAGTCCTTTTTGGGCAGAAAATCGGCATCGAAAATGGCGATGAACTCTCCTTTGGCATATTTCATGGCATCCTTCATGGCACCCGCTTTGAATCCTTTCCGGTCTTTTCGGCAAATCTGCACGATGTTGAAACCTTTTGCCTTGTATGTCGCCACTTTTTTCCGGGTTATTTCGACCGTCGCATCTGTGGAGTCGTCCAAAATGTGAATCTCAAATTTGTCTTTGGGATAATCAAATTGGGTAATGTTGTCGAGCAGTCGTTCCACCACGTACATCTCATTGAAAATGGGGAGTTGGATGGTCACAAAGGGCAATTGGTCATCTTTTTCCGGCAGTGGAATCGAATTGCTGCGATTCTTCCTATGATACTTTTTGTAATTGTAAAGCAGGTGGAGTTGCATTAAACAATAAGCAGTGATGTACGTCAATGCAATCGTGTAAACCAGAAAGATAAAATAATAAACTACTGACATGGGTTCAAGAATTCTGCGTTCGGGAGTTCCGAGTTCGGAGTTCAGTGTGCGGTTTTTCAAGAAATAAGTACTTCGACCATTTTAATTTAACAGCACTTGCAAGAGGAGAATTTTTATTTTTCTACAATCAACCGAAAAATATAAATTTCCTTTTTGCGGGCAAATTGTTAAAATAACTATGTCCGACTACCTGAATTTCAAAAACACGAACACATGACACTTGCGAAAGTTACAATAATTTAAAAATCGTCCACAATATTTTATGCCCTGCTAAAAGGGTTCCTTTCAAAGTACCAGAAACTTTAGACAAGCCGATACGCCTTCGATAGCTTACCGGCACTTCGGTACAATTGAGTTTAAGTTTCGCTGCCTTCACCTGCATTTCAACGGTCCAACCAAAATCCCGGTCTGCCATTTTCAATTCTACCAGTTTTTTCCATCTGATTGCCCTGAAGGGGCCAAGGTCAGTAAAATGGTAGTTGTAGAACAAGCGTATTAGGTTGGTTGCCAGCCAGTTCCCAAAAATCTGTTGTGGTTGCATAGCTCCTTGTTCCATGATACCCAATGCCCTTGATCCAATCACCAAATCCATGCCTTTCTCGACAATCGGCTGGACAAGGAAAGGCAATTCATCGGGATGGTCGGAATAATCGGCGTCCAAAAATACCACAATGTCCGGTTGGGCCTTTTTGGGCTTATCTTTCAAATAGGCAATGCCTTTCAAACAAGCATTACCGTATCCTTTTTTGGATTGCTCCAACACAGTGGCGCCGTGTTCTGCTGCTACTTTTGCCGTTCTATCCTTGCTGCCGTTATTGGAAACGATTACTTCCCGGACCCATTCTCTTGGAATGTCTTTTAACACCAATGCGATAGATTTTTCTTCGTTGTAGGCAGGGATGACGACGTCTATTATGGGCTTAGGGTTCAAACTCGTATTAAAATTATGGAATGCCAGATTTTCCGTGAGGAAAGGTTGCATCAGGTTGTCAGATTCCGAAAAAAACAGGCACAAAGGTAGTCGAAATATCTTCAAGTCCAATGTCTGTAAAAGAACAATGCCGAATTAGCAATTTGTTAAAGTAAGGAAGGTGAATTAAAAATTTGACCAGGTTTGGAGAGCTTATTTGATTCCTACTCCCTTATCGACGAAAACACTCTTTTGCTTCTTACTTTTTACGGCCGTCACAAAATCTTCTACTTCTTTATTTACCCGCCACCGGTGCCTTAAATCGCCCGAAATCAAAACGGCCCAAGCGAGAAAGAAAATTGCATTACGAGTGGCTTTCACGGCTGTTTGGTACATTTCGTAAAAACTGCGCACCGCCAATACTTCGGCGCAAACGAGGAATATTACCAGAAAAAATAAAATACACTGGCAGCCCTCGTATTTTGAATCAAACCAGTTCGCATTTTCCGAAGGCATTTTTTCAAAAATAATATGGCGTCTTTGTCGAAGGGGTCTATTCTAATTAATTCTCTTAAAATATAATCTGCTTTGGGATAGTCTTTTGAATGATAAAAGGAAGCTGCTTTTTTGAAGAGCATTTGGTGGAAAATATCTACGCCGCCAAAAAATTTGACGTTATACATCACCGAAGCCTCGATAGCAACATCCACCATCAGCAGATGCTTTTGGTACGAACCAACTTCAAAAAGGGCATTGGTGTAGGCAATCAATAATTCAAAATACTCCCCAAATTCCAGTTCTCTGATTTCATTTTCGTAGGATTCGTAAAAGCGGATGATCGTGCGGTAGGCAGTGGCTTCGATCTCTTTGAAGTCCCTGTAAACTTTGGAGTGATATGTTGACTTCGGATAGTTCATCTTACAGAAAACAGCCT
>CAZJYF010000406.1:0-4184 GCA_964549665.1 uncultured Saprospiraceae bacterium | reverse complement strand
GATTGGTTGGCGGGGGCCCCGAGATGGTAAAAAGTCGGCTCGTCTTACCTCAGAACGGAGGGAATAATTAACGCGTTTTGGGCAGTTACATTCAGTAAATTATTAAACCGAATTTGCATTTCGTATTTGCTGTCTTGCAGGAAAGCCAATTGATTCTCCAAATCGGCTATTTCCATTTCTACCCTCAATTCATCCACCGCTGATGCCTGACCCGCCTCTAATTTTATCAGGGCAAGCTGTTTGAAGGTGTTGAGAATGTCCATATTCTCTACTGTAATATCGATGCCTTTCTGAAGAAAGTACAAATTGTAATAAGTCGATTTAACGTCGTAGAACAATTTAGACTTGAAATCTTCAAAGGCTTCAAGTTTTGATTTGGCCATCTCGGTGGCAACGTCTTCTTTCGCACCAAGCAAGCCCGGCCACGGAAAAGGTTGAGCAGCCGAAGCCCTAAATCGCTGAGGACCAACCCTGGTCTCCACTGCGGAGACATAATAGCCAAATGCTACAACAGGGTCAGGCAAAGCGCCTACTTGCGGAACTATTTCCACAGCCGCCAAATATTCTCTGAACTTAGCTTTTAAGCCCGGGTTATTTTGGGCTGCCGTTTGCAGGTAGGCGCGCAACTCTTGTTGACTATAAGAAGGCTTTGGCATCAACAAGCAGAAAACGGCTCCTATGAATATGATTATGGATTTCATTTTGATTCCTTTTTAATTAATCGTTTCAATTTATTTTCCTGCCACATGCTATACAGGGTAGGCACGATAAACATGGTCATTACCTGAATTAACATGCCACCAAAGGATGGAATAGCCATCGGCACCATAATATCAGAACCTTTCCCTGTTGAGGTAAGAATTGGCAACAGTGCAATTATTGCACAGGAAGCTGTCATCATGGCTGGCCGAACCCTTTTACTGCCGGCATGCAACACGGCTTCTTTTATGGCTGCAATCGTTTTAGGCTTTTCTTTATCAAAGGTTTGGGAGATGTAGGTCCCCATGATAACACCATCATTGGTCGCTATGCCAAACAAGGCAATAAACCCCACCCAAACAGCTACGCTAAGGTTGATGGTGTGCATTTGGAAGAGTTCATGTATGTTCATCCCTTCAATATCGAAGTTCAGAAACCAGTCCTGTCCATAAAGCCATATCATGATAAAACCACCTGAGAAGGCGACGAAAATCCCTGAAAAAACCAAGGCAGCAGTCGGTACATTTCCAAACTGAAAATACAGAATGAGGAATATTGCCAGTAAGCAAAGTGGCACTACAATAGCCAACCTTTTCATAGCCCTAATCTGGTTTTCGTAATTGCCCGTAAATTTGTAGTTAACCCCCGGAGGTACGACAAACTCTCCGGATTCTATCTTTGATTCAATAAACCGCTGGGCTTCTTCTACCACATCTACTTCGGCATATCCCGGTTTTTTATCGAATATCACGTACCCGTCCAGGAAAGTGTCCTCGCTCTTAATAATTTGAGGGCCTCTCCGGTAGGTAATCTCCGCCAATTCAATCAATGGAATCTGTGCACCTGTTGGGGTGGGAATAAGGATATTCCCAACATCAGCAGGTGAATCCCTGAATTCACGCGCATAGCGCACCCGGATAGGAAAGCGCTCGCGCCCTTCAACGGTGGTGCTCAGTTTGATGCCGCCTATGGCTACCTCAATGGTATTTTGAATATCTTTCATGGTGAGGCCATACCGGGCAATGGCTTTTCGGTCAACATCAAATTCCAGATACGGCTTGCCTACGATTCTATCCGCAAACACGGAAGACCTTTCAATACTTGGCACTTGCTGGAGGATTTTTTCCAAATCAAGCCCCACTTTTTCAATGGTTTCCAGGTCTGGACCAAATACCTTAATGCCAATGGGTGCCCGCATTCCTGTTGCAAGCATGATCAGTCTGGTCTGAATGGGTTGCAGTTTAGGGGCTGAAGTCATGCCCGGAACTTTAGCAGCCTTTAGAATTTCCTTCCAGATATCATCGGGAGAGTTAATATGATCCCGCCATTGGCGAAAATATTTACCGTTATGGCGGTCTTCAATTAAGTCTTCTCTTTTTAGCAGCCGGAATTCATCTTTTCCGAAGGTGTAAGTAGAGCCATCTTTCAATACAAATGCCCCATCTTTATTTACCTTGAAGCGTACCCTGTGACCTGCTTCATTCAACATGTATTCAGACTTATAATTAATGGTGTTCTCAAACATGGAGATTGGCGCCGGGTCAAGGGCGGACTTTACCCGTCCCCATTTCCCAACCACGGATTCAACTTCGGGAATGGCCCCCACTTTCTGGTCGACAATACGGATTACCTCCATATTCTCCTCCACACCAGAGTGCGACATAGTGGTAGGCATTAACAGGTACGAACCTTCATCCAATGCCGGCATAAATTCTTTGCCAACTCCCGGAAGGGCATTAGTCATGGTTTGCCACCCGCTGGTTTGTCTAAGGTTTACGCCAATCCTATTAAATCCGTCAGCCACAAAACCAAAAACGGTACCGAATCCCAACCAAGCCGAACCACCGAAAAGAATTACTGAAATTGGAATGAGCAGGAATTTCCATTTATTGTCTAAACACCATTTTAATACATCCGTGTAAAAGTGAACGATGGTCATCAAAGTCCCCAGTACTATAGCAATGAGTCCTAAAACAAAGAGGAAGTTGACCTGCAAGCTGTTTTGTGCGCCCAACGGCATCCAGGCCTCGGAAAGGAAGTACACGACTACCAGTAATGTTGCCGCAATATTGATAAGGTTAGCATATTTCTTTTTATCCTCCGGCCAATAATTTTCGAGCAGATTGTTTACGCCAAAAACCACCAGAACGAGGGCAAGCATGCTACCCATGGAAATTGCCAAAACAATACCCAACCCAATTAAGGAGCCGTTCCATATGCGTTTGGTGTGCTTTTTCCCAAAATTAATGGAGAACAGTCCATGTGCCATAGCTGGAATGGCGACTAGCCCAATAACAAGAGAGGATATCAAGGCAAAGGATTTTGTAAACGCCAAGGGACGGAACAGCTTTCCTTCGGCTGCCTGCATGGCAAATACCGGCAAAAAGCTGACAATGGTGGTTGACAGGGCGGTAATTACGGCTGATCCCACTTCCACGGTAGCCACATAAATTATTTCGAGTAAGTTTTTTCCGGAAGCTCCCTTGTTTTCAGGCATTTCGAGATGCCTGACAATGTTCTCCGTAAAAATGATACCCACGTCCACCATCACCCCGATGGCAATGGCAATACCCGACAGCGCTACTATGTTGGCATCGACACCGACCAGGCGCATGGTGATGAAGGTCATTAGCACCCCAATCGGCAATAAGCTGGATATTAATATCGATGCCCGGAGGTTAAACAATAAAATTATCACCACGATGATGCTGATGAGTATTTCGTGTTCCAATCCTTCTTGCAAAGTACCGATGGTTTCCTTAATCAGACCCGAACGATCGTAAAATGGTACAATGGTCACTTTTGATACGGTACCGTCTGCAAGTGTTTTGCTGGGTAAACCGGGCGATATATCCTTTATTACCTCTTTTACGTTATTAATCACTTCAAGGGGATTGTCCCCATAGCGGGAAACGACCACCGCCCCCGTGGCATCTGCGCCTCCCTTATCCAAGCCTCCCCTTCGCGTTTCAGGTCCAAAATTGACCATGGCTACGTCTTTGACCCGGATAGGCGTGTTGTCATTCACTGCAACGACTGCCTCTTTCAGGTCATCCAAATTTCGAATATATCCAAGCCCTCTAACAATGTATTCCGCCCTGTTAAATTCCATCGTTCGGGCTCCTACATCCAAGTTGCTCTTTTTCACCGCTTGCATTATCATAGCCACCGTTACGTGGTGGGCTTTCATAGCGTCCGGGTCAATATCGACCTGGTATTCTTTTACGTACCCGCCAATGGCTGCCACTTCCGAAACTCCTTTAGCCGACGTAAGGGCATAGCCCACATAAAAATCCTGGATGGTTCTCAATTCCTGTGGATCCCATCCGCCGGCAGGTTCTCCTGTTTTTGGATTGCGTCCTTCCAGGGTGTACCAAAACACTTGTCCGAGTGCCGTAGCATCCGGGCCAAGAGCTGGTTGTACTCCTCCGGGCAATGTTCCCGCTGGTAAGGAGCTCATTTTTTCGAGTATCCGCGTACGGCTC
>CAZJYF010000405.1:0-4201 GCA_964549665.1 uncultured Saprospiraceae bacterium | reverse complement strand
TCTAAATTTCCAGCAAAGCATTTTAATGAATTTCCATTGAAAACTTTAAAAAATACAGCTAAAAAATGATTGTCACTGACTTTTGATAAAGATTTGCACGTTACGCCTTTTCAAAAGCGGGCGCAAAGGTATAAATGGATTTCATTTTGTGAAGCCTTCTTCAAGAAAAAAAGATTTTTTTTTCACATTAGCAGGGGTAATTCTAATTTTGGCCCTTGAAAAAAAAGGACAATGAACAAAATCAAATTTCTTCTTGCCTGCAATTTATTGAGTGCGTTGATGAGTTGTGGGCCTAATTACGTCTTTGAACAATCTTACCAAATTAGCAATAAGGAATGGACCTATCAGGACAGCCTGAATTTTAATTTTTCCATTCAGGACACCTCCAACATTTACAATCTTTACCTAGATTTGGAGCATTCTACCGCCTATTCATTCCAAAACCTTTATGTTCAAATTCACACCCAATTCCCCAACGGTGAACGCATTAAAAAGTTGGTTTCTTTAAAATTGGCGGATAAGGCAGGAGCTTGGTACGGTGACTGCGGGAGCAAATGGTGTCGCTTGAGCATCCCAATTCAGGAAGGAGCATACTTCAATGCAGTAGGAGATTATGCAATTACAGTGGCGCAATATATGCGAAAAAATCCCTTGAGGGGAATTAAAAGAATTGCCTTGAAAATAGAAGATACCGGAAAAACCCGTTCACCAATAAAATAATTTCCGGCCATAAGTCAGCAAAAAATTCGAGTCATTTTCGCCACCCAAAGGTTATACCATTGGAGGATATAACAAATAAAAATGAAAGCAAACCTATCCGTTTTCAGCAATGCGCATTTTATGAAGCAAGCTTTGTTAGAGGCACAAAAAGCAGGCGAGGAAGGGGAAATTCCTGTGGGGGCAGTGGTCGTTTGCCAAAATCGAATTATTGCCAGAGCGCATAATCAAACCGAGCATTTAAAGGACGTAACTGCCCATGCGGAGATATTGGCTATAACGGCTGCTTCTGAACATCTGGGCAGTAAATATTTGAAGGATTGCACCCTCTACGTCACCCTCGAACCCTGTGTGATGTGTGCAGGTGCTTTGGCTTGGGCCCAGGTAGATAATTTGGTTTATGGCGCCAGCGACGATAAAGCTGGGTTTATGCGTTTTGGGAAGCGTCTTCTTCATCCCAAAACGAAGGTCGAATTTGGCGTGTTGCTTGACCAATGTGTTACTTTGCTACAGGAATTTTTTGACGGAAAAAGATAAGTAACCAAAAATTTCAACTCGGGCCATAGGTGTGCTGGACATAATGTTTTGAAGTCTTATCTTTGACCTCCTATTCCTTCTGAACGCCAGGAGGTTTTATTCCCAATCTGAATAATATGCTGTCCAGGACTATAGGAGCCATTTTGTTTAAAATTTTTATTTTCTCACTTCTCTCACTAGGAGCAGCAGTTTGTTTGTTTCCGGGTTACTTTCCCTTTCTAGATTGGGGTACTAATTACGCCGTTCAAATAATGCTGATTTATTTATTACTGGGCGTTTTATTTCTGATTTTCAAAAAATACAGTTTGGTTTTTATGTGCTTTGGGTGCTGTGCTGTGTTGAGCCTTTTTTTAAAATTTTCTTCGAGAACAGTTCAAAAAAGAAAGCCTCCATCTATGTTTAGCGCCCAAATGCGGACACCCGGAAAGTCCATTTCCATGAAAGTCGCTCTTTTCAATCTTGCCAATACCGCCAGGAAAATAAGCAATACGCTCGCAATTCTGCGAAGCACCGATGCCGATATATTGACCATTCAAGAAGTCACCCCTCCTTGGGCCGTTTTTCTTTCCGATTCATTACAGGATATTTATCCTTTCCAGCAAATTATGGTGGATATCGGGTTGTTTGGTTCAGCCATTTTTTCTAAAAAGGAAATTATTTCAGTCGATACTTTTTATTACCTGGAATTGCCCAACCTTGCCCTAGGTATCGCTTTAGACGAGGGCTGTGAAAGCCTACTTTTTATTAGTTCCCACATGTATCCGGTGTTAGACCGCACCACCTATCGACACTTTAAAGAGCACCTTCAAGCCATTGAAAAATACCTTTTAAAAAAAGATCGGCCAGTGATTGCCTTGGGGGAATACAATGCGGTATCCTGGTCAAATGAAATCCAGGAATTTCAAAAAATAACGGGCCTTCAAGACAGCCGCAGAGGATTCATGCCTTCTTATTCTGACGGGACACTTTCTTTCACCGACATCCCCCTCGACCATATCTTCTTCTCGCATTATTTCCATTGCAAAAATTTTGTGACTTTCCGAAGCAAATCCTCCAATCATTTGGGCATTATGGGAAGCTATCAAATAAAAATCCCCATCGACAATGACTCCATTCCATTTCAATAGCTTTCGTTGTGCATTCGCTGGCATTGTTGACCTTTTAAAGTCACAGCCAAATGCCCGTATTCATCTGCTGGCAGCCGCTTTGGCTGTTGCCGCAGGATTTTTCTTTTCTCTGTCGCCGACAGAATGGTACTTTGTACTTGCTGCTATTGCGTTTGTTTTTGCGGCGGAGGCTTTTAATACTGCCCTGGAATACCTGACTAATTTAGTTTCGCCCGAATACCATCCTCTTGCCGGGAAAGCAAAAGATGCCGCTGCCGGCGCTGTTTTGATTGCAGCCATCTGTTCGGCAATAATTGGAGGTCTCATTTTTTTACCAAAAATAATAAGCTGGCTGAGATAGGGAGTAGGCAAGTGGGAATGAGCTGGTTCAACAAGTTGTACTATTTCCTGACCAGACCAAAAATAATATCTGTGCTGGATTATTTAGCCCGGCAAAACCTACCTTCCGTAATTTTGAAAAATTAAACTTCCCCGGCTTTTTCACCACACTTTTTCGGCCTTACGCTCATCAATCCATTTGCTCCAAGCTTTGTTGTAAGTGTGAACTCTTCTCGTGAGTTGCCCATCCTTATCCACTACTTTGTTCCCTTCATTGACCCATTCAAAAATGCTCCCGTAAAGATTTTGCACGTTTGAAAAACCCAATTTCTGGAGCTTTTCGCCGATTTTTTCACTCCGGTAGCCGATGGAGCAATAAAGTACCACTTTGGCATCTTTTGGTATTTTCGCCAATCGGAGTGTATCGAAATCATTGTAACCCAAATAGATGGCTCCCGGAATATGACTTACCTCGAATTCTTCTTTTTCGCGCGCATCAAAAAGATAAACGCTGTCGAGTTCTTCTTTTAAATCTGTTACACTGATAAGCGGCACGGTGAAACTTATCGTTTGGCTGACTTTTGTGTCAAATGCAGGGTTATGGATATGGGGGCGATTGGTGGGAACTTGGGCACAACCGGCATTCGCAAAAAAAAGAATTCCGAAAACCCAAAATGCTATCCATGAAAATCTAGGAGTATGGAATGGAAGTGAAACTAACCTCATTTTGCCCGTTTTTGGTTGAAGTTTTAAAGGTTAACAAAATTAATAGCACTAAGATTAATTTTTTTTGAAAAGTCCGACTTGCTGTGGTTAAAATTGGTTCAATTGATGAATCAACCATCTTTTTTCGGCAACAGCTTTTGCCGCTTCGATTTCTGCCAATAGCTTGACCTTTTTTTCTTTATCCGCAGGATTCAATTCCACCAATTTTTTTGTGAATTTAATGGTATTCAAATAATTTTCCCGGTGGTAGCCCATCACCTTCTTGCGGCGAATAAACATTTTCATCGCCTCCAAATGTGAGCTTAGCGCGTCCCATTCGGTAATTTCAAAATATATTTTCAGCAACACTGTTTTAGCGGCGAGGTTGAGCAGTAAGTCTTTGTATTCTGACTTTTGAAGAAGCCGCAAAGCGGCATCATAATGTTTCCGTTCATATTCCAGCCGTGCAAGATTGAAGCTGAAAGCGCTTTCCCGGTAAGGCGCTTCAAGAGCATCCCGAAAATCGAAAATGCAAGATTCTACCCATTCAAAATCTCTCAACACCAGCCCGACGGTTACGGCATTGAGGTAGCTGAACCGGGAAAGATACCCATTTCGGTTCAGGTATCCTTTCTTCAATCCTTCTTTGTACAAATCAAATTCTTCTTTCAAATAATCCGCGTTGCCTTCGTTGTAGCGCTTGATGCAAAAATTGATTGCCAGGATATACAAATCACCTACCTCTTCCCGATGAAATTGCTCTCCTTTTTCCAGAATCAATTCTTTGAATTGTCGAA
>CAZJYF010000404.1:0-4207 GCA_964549665.1 uncultured Saprospiraceae bacterium | reverse complement strand
CCTTGGGCACATCTTCAAGGGCTTTGAATGTGCTGTCGAGTACTTCAGCCAGGAGGGAATCTTTGTTTACCTTTTCAGTCACCCAAGCGGGGTTCAGTACAACTTCATCGAAGAGGTCTTGAACGAGGCTAATGATTTGGTTTTTGGTTAGTTGCGGCTTCCATTTGCCATCTGCTGGTTTTGACGAAAGCGCTTTTAAAATCTGCTCCCCTGCCGTGACCAACAAATGTTTGGAATCGGTCTCTTCGATGTTCCAGAGCAATTCAAGGTTACCGGCGGTCTGTTCCAAAACCAGGCGAAGCATTTCCGGGAAAAGGTCGGGTCGGTTAATATTGGAATTGAGCAATGCAGAAGATACCCCCTTGACAATCTCTTTGATTCCTTCTCTGTCTCCGGCAATCAATTCCGGATAATCAGCCACCACGGTCAAGGCGGCTTTCACCATTTTGTCCAAAGAATCTACATTGAGTACCTCCTTTAGCCGCAATTGATTGGTGTCTTCATCCAAAATGATTTCCAAAAAGGTCAATCCGGTGGATCGAATCAGGTTGGAAACTTTTTCATCGGTGCCGAAAATTCCTGAAGCATTTGAAAATATCAGCGTCCCGGAGTTTTTCACCATGCTTCCGAAAACCACCTGCCCCCATTGAACCACCTCTGCCCACTTCTCTGAATCGGAAGTGGGGATGGCTTCAATCTTTTTGTAGAGGTCTTTCACTACCCCTTCGCTGGTGGCTTTTATAAATTGTTGAAGCTTTTCATCCCTTGTGATTTCTCCACTGATGTCGACTGCCGTTTCCGCTGCGGAAAGGAATAGTTTAGGCACCACTTCCCGGATTATTTGTTCCTTAAAACTGCCGCCCGAAGCGAATTGAATACCATCGATAGCCTCTAAAAAAGCTTTGAGAAATTTCCCCTGAACCGAGTTTTCATTGATTGCCCCCGGAACCTGATTGAAAAAATCGATTCCGATTTCCACGAGGGTTCCGGACACCATTTGAAGGGCAGTGGGGCTTGCTGACTTTCCTTGTTCCCATTGCCTGATTCGCAATAAATTGAGGGTTTCGGACGCATTGATTTCAGAAAAGGTTCCCGTGGCCAGAGAGAAAAATGTTTTGTAATAATCCCGGTATTCTTCAAGTTCGTTTTCACCCAAATTGGAAAATCGCGCTTTGTCGTGCAATGCATCGAGGCGTTCTATCTCGCCCAAATATTGACCACCGCCGCTTGGTTTATTATTTTTAAAAAAATTTTCAATCGTCGTTTCGGTAATTTCCGAACTGAAATCGGGGAGCGGCAAAGTGATCCTTTTGGATTTGAGGCTATTGGCATAAGCCTTTTGGATGGTCCTTCCCAGGCGAAGCGCAGAATGAATACCCAAAATAATGCTTTCAACGGTAAGTGAGGCTGGCATGGCAGGTTTTGGTTTTTTATTGAAATATGTAATTCCTTTTAAGTCAACGTAAAAGTAGTAATTTTTGGAAAAAGGTTGACTGCAAGGCGGTGTGACGGTATGGTGGTGTAGCGGTATGAGAAGCTGATAGCTGAACCCCGCCGCACCGTCATACCGTCGCACCGCATGAAAATTGTCCATTCCACAATTATCCATTACATTTGAGATGAAATAGGTCGTCCGTAAAATATTAGGTGAAAATGTTTAAAAATTCGCAGATAAATATTGACGAATTGCCCCTTGTGGAAAAAATCAATTTCCAAAAGTTGGACCCCGCTTATCTCCGGGTGGAATACATAGCCACTTCTCTCTTTTTTGGTCTACTTTTTTTGGGGTTTATATTCTTGACCGTGTTTGGACGGTGGGGCTTTGCCCCATGGATAGGCTTGCTATTGGGTTTGTCGGTTTTTTGGTTTTTGGTGGCTTTGATTTTGGTCAAAATAAATTATTCCATCGCAGGGTATGCTTTAAGAGAGAGAGATGTAGTTCAGCGCGTGGGGGTCATTTGGCGCAGAGTGACGACGATTCCTTTTAATCGAATGCAGCATTGTGAAATTGCGCAGGGTCCGGTGGAAAAACTTTTTGGTCTTTCTACTTTGAAGGTTTTCACTGCTGGAGGCAGCAGTAGTGATCTATCGATTTCCGGCATTCGTAGAGAAGAGGCACAACGCATCAAAGAGTTCATATCTAAAAAGATTGGGGAAGATGAAAAATAATCCGGCAGCCTTTCTGAGTATTCCAAACAGGCAGTCATTCGTAGCGATACTCCTAATTCTGTTGCGTTTTGCCCTGCGGACAGCCAGGCAATTGTGGCCCCTGCTTTTGATATTCTTGTTCAATCCAAAAAAGCAAACCGATTCCTTTTTTTTAGCCACATTCATCCTCATTGCCCTTGTCGTGGCCTTACTTTCAATCCTTGCGTTTTTTAAATTTTATTACTATGTGAAAGATGACGAACTGGTCATTGAAAAAGGCATCATCCGCAAAATTAAAATCAATGTCCCCATCGACAGGATTCAAACCGTCAATTTCAAACAAAGCCTTCTGCATCAGTTTTTTGATGTGGTCAGCATTGAAATTGACACGGCGGGTTCTATTGGGCACGAGTTTTCAATCAGCGCAATAGGCAAGAAGAAGGCCGAAGCCCTACGCAATTATGTTGAATCTCAAAAACGGGACATAGAAGCCGCACAAGGGTTTGTTGATGATTCCATTGTTGCAGAGCTCCCAAGTCAGGAATTGCTACTCCAGCTTTCGCCCTTCGACCTTCTCAAAATCGGCATCAGCCAAAATCATTTGCGTACAGCCGGTCTCATCATGGCTTTCTTTTGGGGCTTCCTCGACGACATCGAGGACGCTTTGAATATTGACTTGTTCAAATCATTAGACCAACGATTGGCTGACAATAATGCGGATTGGTTTTTTCTCCTGGTTTTGGGCATTCCCTTCTTTTTGCTGGTTTCTTTTGTTTTGACGTTAATCAACACCGTTTTGCTCCATTATGACCTAAAATTTTGGAAAACCGAAACCGGCTTCAAAATTGTCAGCGGACTTTTCACCAAAAAGGAACGCTCGGCCACCCTGCCCAAAATCCAGCTCATCAAATGGGACACCAACCCCGTGAAACAATTGTTTGAGATCTTCTCTGTTCGGTTGTTGCAGGCCGCAAGCACAGCGGTAAGCCGGCGCCAATCCATCAACATACCGGGATGCTACGAATCGCATTTGGCAGCCGTGCGGCAAGCTTATTTTCCCGAAGAAGGCGAACTCGATTTTGAGGAAGGACGTATCAGCAAAATAATTTGTTGGCGGCAAGTACTTTATTTGGGTGTCCTCCCTACGGCTCTTATGGTATTGCTAACCCTACGCATGTTAGGTCCTTCTGCGTTTTGGTGGTTGCTCATTCTGCCATTGGCTTATTTTTTAAGCCTCCGCTACCAGCGCAATTGGCGGTTTTATCTAAGCGAAAAAGGCTTGCGCACCAATTCCGGCATTTTCACTATTCAAAGTGTCCTTTTGCAGTGGTACAAAGTGCAGGCAGTGGAGGTTAGACAATCGATATATCAACGGAGAAAAGACCTGGCAAATCTCATTCTATATACGGCAGCCGGTGCCGTGCGCATCCCCTACATAAAAATCGAAAAGGCTCAGGAGATTCAGAACTTCGTTTTGTACAAGATTGAAGAAGACAAAAGAAGTTGGATGTGATGGTTGGGGTCGCTATTCCTCCCGGACCATTAATTCCAGAGAGTAGCCGGCTTCTTTGATTTTTGTCCCAGCCTTGGGATAAGGATTTACGGAGAGGAGGTAAATTTGGTAATTGCCTACAGATACCATCGCCTCTCCCTTGTGTTTGCCTTGGCGCATTACTTCTACCGATTGGCGGGTTCGTCCCGTCGAAACGGAAAGTCGTATTTTTACCTGCCCCGCCCAAACACAAGTGACCCCTTCCGGGCAACGAGAATCTTCTACCACCTGTGCAAACTGAACTTCCAAGTCTTCACTCTCCAATTTCGCAAGGCTCGGAAGAGGCAGTTGGAAGACCTCGTTCAATCTGAACATCACATAATCGGCCTGCGCCTTCTTATTGTCGCAGGAAGACAGACCAAGGCAGGGGAAGACCAGGAGGAATAAGAGGTTGCGTTTTTCCATCTAAACGTATTGGGCACCAATTTGAAAATGCGGTTAATGCGAATGCCAAAGTTGCGTCTAATTAACCAATTTTTCTGGACCACAGGCAATTTTTTTTAATTA
>CAZJYF010000403.1:0-4214 GCA_964549665.1 uncultured Saprospiraceae bacterium | reverse complement strand
TGTCTCCATTTGTTTTTTGAACAAATGTACGACTTATTTTATTACAAACACTTAGGATGGCATCCGGTTCAAAAATCGCTTTTCGTTTGCCCTCTTTTATCTCTTCGTATTCCTCAAGATGGAGCCACAGCGAATCTACCTCTTTTTCAAAAACATTCCGTCGGGCAGTGCTTTTGACTGCATTTTTATATTTTTCCGTAAAGAATTTAATCCCGATTCGATTCCCCGTAATTTGATAATCCGGCAAAAACTGTTTCACCGAGCGATTCATCCATTCCGGCGCAGTGCTGATTTCATCATCATCCCAAGTCTGATCGGGATATTTCAAACTTTTATATTGCTTTTTCCAAGCCGCCAGTTTCCAGTCATCCGGCGCAATGTTTTCCGAAAAATAACCCAGCCGACCAAACGTCCGCAACTCGCGATAAATCTTGCGCTCGCCAAAATCTGGTTTTTGATAAACATCCGTCAGCCGTTTGCCCAATTTAATTTGAAAGCGCAGCGTATCAAAAATCTCCTGGTCATCAAAAAAGCGCAACAAAAAATACGGAAAGCGATCCTTTTTGCGAAACCGAATGGAGGGAACCAAAAATTCCGTTCCATCCTCTTTTTCCTGAACATCAATATTCATCAAAAACTTTCGGGTATCACCTGCGGACAGTTGTTTGTAAACCTCCGTCGGGCACTGCCCCAATTCATTTATCATATCCAGAAAAATATCGTTACTCTCCAACTTTGGGCGCGGCAGGCGGCAACAAAATTGCCAAAACCATTCTGCCATCAGTTTTTCCTCTTCCTCATCGCTTTGATTTTCATTGCCTTTTTCTCCCGACGCCGTTTCTTCTTCCAAATTTAGCAAAGGCTTGAATCTTTGCCAAAACTGAACGGCAAACTTTTTCTCCAAAAAGAGACATATAAAAGAGGCCAGCTCCAATTTAGAATATTCACTGTTATATTCATCTGCCACAAGGACGTTCAAAGTTTTTAGCTTACCCAAAGCCTCTTTTTCAAAACCGCGGTAGCCCCGTGCTATTTCCTTATCCGCATCACTTCGTTTGTCCCGGATTTCTAGTACCATTTTAATATTGCGTTCCAATTGTCGTTTCGCCCCCTCTACAATAGAATGCAGTTCCACATCGCGATAAACCAAGTAATGCGTAAAGGCATTCCGGTGCTCATTCAATTTGATGACCGAACGCTCCAATATCTCGTAAACTTTGCCTGCATCTGTCTCATTCGCTAAAAAAGGTAAATAATATTGCCACAACTCCAAAAGGTGTTTTCTCTTTTCAGGTACTTTTTCATTTCTCAATTTTTTCAATGCCCAGGCATTTCTAAGTTGACCATCATCTTTCAGTTCATCTTTCTGACCCAGTTTGGCGGCAATTTCATGAGCGATAATAAACACATTGTGCCGAGCCATATTCAAATATGCCGCTAAAACATGACCATAATTTTCTTTCAGGGAATCCGCTTGATAGGCAGGGGTTATGGTATTGTCCATAATCAATTTGTTTGAGGTAAATGTTAATCTCCACAAACATAAAATTTTTTATCCATATTTAAATATAGAATGTTATCTGATTGCTATTTTTCTCAAACCACTCCCCCCACCAAAGCCCCCTTCAACTGCAAATACGACCGATGCCCTTCCCACGGATAAATTTCACGA
Organism: uncultured Saprospiraceae bacterium; assembly: GCA_964549665.1. Taxonomy (GTDB): domain Bacteria; phylum Bacteroidota; class Bacteroidia; order Chitinophagales; family Saprospiraceae; genus CAZJYF01. The sequence goes on along the minus strand of CAZJYF010000403.1, from coordinate 2,542 downwards.
AATTCAACTGCCCGTACAGAGAGTCGCGGAAGCGTTTTTGAAAATTGCTCTGAAAAATATTCTTCACAAGCTTCCTTTCCACAATGGGGTAAAATGAAAAATTTCCATATCATTGTGGAAGTTTTTACGTAGCTTTTATTGATAAACTGTTTTCCAGAATTCCAAACTATACCTACAATTAAAAAAACCATTCTTTTGCAAGAACAACCCAACACAAATGTTTTGTTTTTATATCGAAAACTCCTCATAACTCACTAATAATCAACGCCTTTTAATATCGTTGGCTGTGGATGCCTTCGATTTGGGAGGTGAGAACAGCCAAGGGCGTTGTGTCTCATAATGCCATTGCGCTGTGGATGCCTTCGATTTGGGAGGTGAGAACAGCATATATGTGCTCAAATCGACGTTCGACAATGCTGTGGATGCCTTCGATTTGGGAGGTGAGAACAGCGAATCGAATTTAGTCCTTTCATGTAAAATTGCTGTGGATGCCTTCGATTTGGGAGGTGAGAACAGCGCGCTTGACAGGCAGCCGTGCTGCCTCTACGCTGTGGATGCCTTCGATTTGGGAGGTGAGAACAGCTATGTCTGACCACACTTTCGGGATGTTGTGGCTGTGGATGCCTTCGATTTGGGAGGTGAGAACAGCTTGCATACCTCTACCTTTTCTTGCATCTGGCTGTGGATGCCTTCGATTTGGGAGGTGAGAACAGCGTAATAATTCAATAACAATTGCAGAAATAAGCTGTGGATGCCTTCGATTTGGGAGGTGAGAACAGCAATGTCATCGTTATTATCAATCCCTGTGGAGCTGTGGATGCCTTCGATTTGGGAGGTGAAAACAGCCGCACATACATTCTCCTGAACGCCCAAGATGCTGTGGATGCCTTCGATTTGGGAGGTGAAAACAGCAACAATTAACAGGGGCAAACAAGTTTGAGAGCTGTGGATGCCTTCGATTTGGGAGGTGAAAACAGCAGCTAATTCCTTTTCCATTATACCTATCGGGCTGTGGATGCCTTCGATTTGGGAGGTGAAAACAGCTAATTTGCGCAGGCCAAGCGAAGTAGTCTAGCTGTGGATGCCTTCGATTTGGGAGGTGAGAACAGCTTGATATCGCCACCATCGTAAAGCATTGTAGCTGTGGATGTCTTCGATTTTGTAGCTAAGAACAGACAAAAACCGGTGGACGACGGACGAAATGGCTGGATGCGAAAAGAAAAAATGCTCTATAATTTGAGCATTTTTTATTATTTTTGCCCAATAAAATGAGCAAAATGGAACAATTAATCGCCAAATTTCAACTCAAACTTGCCGAAACGCCCACCTTTTTTGTGCGGGAATTCATCGAAGAAATTGATTGGAATAACAGGTTTGTCGGCATCAAAGGGGCACGGGGAGTCGGCAAAACCACCTTGTTGTTGCAATACGCCAAACTCAAAATAGAGGATAGTCAAAGCGCCTTGTATGTCAGTTTGGACGATTTGCATTTCCGGCGGGAGCGGTTGTATGATTTAGCCGAACGCTTTGTTCATTTCGGTGGCAAAATATTATTGTTGGATGAGGTTCACCGGTATCAGGATTGGTCGCTCGAATTGAAAAATTTGTTCGATGATTTTTCGGAATTGAGGGTCATTTTCACCGGCTCCTCCATCATTCAACTTTCCAAAAACAAAGCCGATTTGAGTCGGCGGGCGGTGATGTATGTGCTTGAAGGGCTTTCTTTTCGAGAATTTTTACGCGTCAAAAAAGTGGCGAATCTACCCGAATATTCACTCGACGATATCCTTTCCCGTCACATGGAAATCGCTGTGGAAATGACGCGCCAATTTCGCCCTTTGCCTTCTTTTCGGACTTATCTTCAGTCCGGATTTTACCCCTTCTTTCTCGAAAACGAGGCGGCCTATTCCATCAAACTGGGAGAAACCATCAACCTCTTATTGGAAAGCGATATTCCGGCGGTTTATAATTTCACCACTACGACCGTCGAAAAGCTGAAGACTTTTTTACTCATTTTGGCAGAAAGCGTTCCCTTCAAACCGAACATAAAAAAACTCGCCGAAAAGATCGGCGTAAACCGAAATACGGCAACCGATTTTCTTTATATTTTGGAGGATGCGGGTTTGTTGAAATTGCTCCATCGGGACAGAAAAGGCATCACCCGATTGCAAAAACCCGAAAAAGTTTATCTCGCAAACCCCAATTTGGCCTATGCCCTCAACCCCGGTCACGTGGAGACAGGCACCATTCGGGAGACCTTTTTCATCAACCAATTGAGCGTTTTGCACACCGTTGAATACACCGAACCGGGGGATTTCAAAATTGATGGGAAATACGTTTTCGAAATCGGCGGGAAAAACAAAACAGCCCGGCAAATCCGCAATGTCCAAAATGCCTTTGTCGCTGCCGATAATTTGGAAGTGGGGGCCTTGGCAAAAATTCCCCTGTGGCTATTTGGATTTTTGTATTGAAATGTCTTTAGTATCGTTCAAAAACAAAATCGTGTTTGAGCAAAGCGAGTTTGATTTTGTTTAGGATTTTG
>CAZJYF010000402.1:0-4227 GCA_964549665.1 uncultured Saprospiraceae bacterium | reverse complement strand
GGGTGGTTAGCATGACTTTGGAACTCAACCTTTAGGTACATCGAACATTTTATCGAATCTTATTACAAGTTCAAGAACAAGTGCAAATTTTTCCTTTTTCTCGTTCCTGAATTTGAACTTAAAGCATAATTTTTACAATAATCTCGTCCGGCAAAATACGAAAAATTTTCATCGCATGATTACCCTTTTAAAAGTGTTTAAAGAGAGCATAGCTCAAGCCTTCCAACAATTGTTGTCAAACAAGCTGCGCAGCTTTCTCTCCCTGTTGGGCATTAGCATCGGAATTTTTTGCATCATCGGAGTCCAATCGGCGGTTGATTCCCTCGAAGCTAACATTAAGGGTAGTTTTGATAAATTGGGGGATGATGTAGTTTACATCAACAAGATGCCCTGGGATGAAGACCCCGGGCAAAATTTCTGGAAATATCAACGCCGGCCAAATCCCGGTTACAAAGACTTTCAGGCCATAAAGGCAAATGTCAAATCTGCGGATTTAATCGATTACCATCTCTTTATTGGCATGAAGACCATTAAATACAAATCGAGCAGTGTGGATCGGGTTTTTCTGGTAGGTGCGACCTACGACTTTGACGAATTGCTAAAAATGAACTACGAAAAAGGACGATGGTACTCCTCTGCCGAATACCATTATGGGGCAGATAAAGTGTTGATAGGGCATACAGTAGCGGAAGAATTGTTTGGCAATACCAATCCGATAGGAAAAAAAATTACCTTGAGCGGCAGAAAGCTGGAGGTAATTGCCGTTATTGAAAAGGCAGGACAAGACATTCTTCAGATTATGAATTTTGATGAAGGCGTACTCATTTCCTACGAATTGGCGAAGAAAATGGTCAATGTAAAACCCAACCATCCCTTCGGAACCACCATCGATGTAAAAGCAAAAGAGGGGGTTAGTTTGGACCAATTGAAAGATGAGCTGACAGGGGTGATGAGAACCCAACGCAGGCTTCGTCCCAAAGAAGATAATAATTTCGCACTAAATAGTCTGTCCCTCCTTGCCGGCATCATCGAAGGTTTTTTCGGGGCTTTAAATAAGGTGGGGATTTTCATCGGCGGATTTGCAATTTTTGTGGGCATGTTCAGCGTTGCCAATATCATGTTTGTGTCGGTGAAGGAACGAACCGGGATGATAGGTATCAAGAAAGCTTTGGGGGCTAAGAAATACATCATCCTCCTCGAATTTTTGGTTGAAGCCGTGATTCTTTGCATCATTGGTGGGGCCGTAGGGTTGGGAATCGTTCAGGGCGTGGTGGCCTTGCTGTCGAGTGCCATGCCTTTTGATTTGGTGCTTTCTGCGAACAATATCATTTGGGGGCTTAGTTTATCGATCGGTATTGGAATCCTCTCCGGTTTTATACCCGCCTGGCAGGCCGCCGGCATGGACCCGGTGGAGGCCATGCGCAAATAATTCCTGTGAACGGGGCGTTCAATGATCCGACTGCGCAAGCAGGTATCTTACAACTATGATTTACAGCAAATTGAGTACGAAATTAAAGAAAATTATTGGCGCTAGTTTGTTGAGCTCCTCGATGGTATTTACCTCTTTTGTCCCTGCTTTTGCTCAATTGGAGCAAACCATTCACCAAACTTTTGAAATCGGAGAGGCTTCGCGAATATCGTTGGACCTGATGGGCGAACTGGAAACCCAACCCTGGGCAGGAAACAACGTGTTGACCGAAACAAAAATTCAAATTTTCGATGCCTCCCCGGCCATTTTAAAATACTTTATCGAGGAGGCACACCGATACCAAATTCTGGCCGACACCTCCGGCAACCAAATCGTTCTGAGAAGCTTCGACAAGGAACGCAAAACCATCCGTACCAACAGTGGCGAATGTTTCGAATACGTCCATGTCCGCATTTTTGTGCCGGAGGAATTCGAAAAAGTGGATGAGGTTACTTTGGTTCGTGAAAAAGAAGCAAAAAAAAAGTTCAACAAAGGCAATAACGAATTGCCTTGAAGTCAAATCCCTTTTCAAACAAACTGCTTTCTTTTTTTCTTCCATCGTTGATAAAATGGGCTATCTTTGCGAGGTTACCCTATGAAAAAGACGATAAAAATCAACGGAACCGAATTCGGCGGAGAACGTTTGTTTCTCATTTCCGGGCCTTGTGTCATTGAATCGGAGACGGTAATGCTAAAGACAGCCGAACACCTTAAAAAGGTGTCGGAGAAGTTGTCCGTTCCGGTCATTTTTAAATCTTCTTTCCTGAAGGACAACCGCAGTTCGGTCGATTATTACGCGGGGCCGGGCTTGGAAGAAGGTTTGAAAATGCTGGAGAAGATAAAGCGTTCCTTTGATTTGCCCGTTCTTTCCGATGTCCACTACCTCGAGCAAGTTGCCCCCGCTGCCGAAGTCTTGGATGTGCTGCAAATACCGGCTTATTTGTGCATGCAAACGAGCTTGGTGGTCGCTGCCGCAAAAACCGGAAAACCCATCAACCTCAAGCACGGGCAATTCCTCGCCCCGGAAAACATGGGCAAACCAATCCGAAAAATCGAAGCGCAGGGCAACGCCCGTATTTTCCTCACGGAAAGGGGCTACACCTTTGGTTATAACGACCTCGTGGTGGACCCCCGGAGTTTTTACCATCTGAACAGGATGGGTTATCCGGTCGTTTTCGATTGCACCCACAGCATCCGCCGGTACGGCATTCCCAGCGCCGACCCGAAGGGCGGCAGCCGCGAATTTTTGCCCGTCCTTTCTCGTGCAGCGGTAGCCGCAGGGGTGGACGGTCTATTTATTGAAGTGCATCCGAAGCCAACCGAAGCCTTGTGCGATGCCGCAAGCCAGTTGAAACTTTCGGAATTAGCCGATTTTTTGCAACCTTTGTTGGAAATTCACGCGATAGAAAAAAAATATCGACATCCGGAAGTTTTCTGACGGTTCCTAACTTCTTAATGCAAATGGAATTATACCTCGATTCAGCCGACCCACGGGAAATTGAACAAGCCGTTCAATTGGGATTCCTTTACGGTTTGACGACCACCCCTACCTTCATGCACCGTACCGGCGTGACTGATGTGGATGCTATGATCGTGAAAATGTCGAAGTCGGTAGCTGTTTTGCAGGTGGAGGCTTTGGGCGAAACGGCTGAGGAGGTGGAAGCGGAGGCGCATCGGATTTTGGAATTGGGGCTGGATAAAAAGAAAACCGTTTTTAAAATCCCCATTTCTCTGGAAGGGGCGAAGGCGTGCAAGCGCTTGACAGACGAAGGCATTCTGGTCAATTTGCACCTGATTTACACCATACAGCAAGCCTATATCGCGCTGAGTGCCGGCGCTACTTACGTTTGTCCCCTGATCGGTAGATTGCAGGACCAAGGGCAGGATGCGCTCGCTTTGGTGGAGCAATGTGTCAAAGCTGTGGAACGCTTCGGGTACGCCTCCAAGATCATGTTTTCATCGGTGCGGCATCCCGAACACGTGCGCAATGCCCTGAATTTGGGAGCACACGCCTGCACCATCCCCTGGAAAGTACTCAAACAACTGACCCGGAATCATTTTACCGACATCGGCACCCGGGAGTTTTTTGAACACAACCGCCTGATGACCCTTCGCGTCCGGGATGTCATCCGGAAACAAACCTGCACCATCGAGCTCGGCAAAACCATCGTAGATGCCCTCGTGAATATGACCCGCAGCGGGTTGGGGGCCGTGACTTTGGTCGATGATTCCAATCGCGTCCGCGGCGTTTTCACCGACGGCGACCTTCGCCGGCTTTTGCAGGAACAGGGCAACGGCGTCTTGCAAAAACCGCTGTCAGAATTGACTACCAAAGCGCCCCTGTGCATTCAGGCGGACGCCTTGCTTTCGGAGTCCTCCGAGCTATTTAAAAAATACAAAGTGGATACCCTGGTGGTGGTGGAAAAGGAACGCCCCATGGGTATGTTGGATATTCAGGACTTGATTTAGCGTTGGGTTGACCTTCTTGTTTTGATATTTATAATGGATTACAGCTCCAAATGACCCGCCTCTTCCTCTACTTATGTCCCGGACGTTTACATTTCAAAAACCTACCTTAATCAAAAATCTATCACTAAATCACTTCCAATGTTTACGATCGATGCGCATCTGGATTTGAGCATGAATGCGATGGAATGGAACCGGGACCTTCGGCAACCGGTTCAGGACATCCGAAAAAGCGAGGCCAACCAGACCGACAAGCCGGACAGGGGAAAGGGGACGGTCGCTTTTCCCGAACT
>CAZJYF010000401.1:0-4252 GCA_964549665.1 uncultured Saprospiraceae bacterium | reverse complement strand
AATAAATTCTACGGATTTTTAAGTCTATAAATAAGACTCTTCCTTTATTTTACAATATAATTGAAACCGGTTCCAACTACAAATCAAAAATTCTTTAGAAAATGAAAAAGGATTATATCACACCCATCTTTACTCTCGCCTTTCTTTTATTGACTGTTTTTGCGTCAGCCCAGGAACTCATACCTTTTTGCGGCACCAAAGTAGAAGATTTACAGGGACTCAAAGATGAAATGATGCGCCAGAGGCAGGAAAGACCCCACGTGGCCCACCCAAGGGGCGCTGTGACCTATGTGCCTGTCCGTTTTTACATGGTAGCTAATAATGATGGAAGTGGAAGAGTTACCAAGAAAAAGATATTGGACGCACTTTGTATGCTAAACAAAAATTTTGAGGGCAAAGACATCCAATTCTACATCAAAGAGATGAGGGAAATTAATAACAGCACCATTTACAACAGCCCGGATTCACAGTCAGGCGTGTTTGCCATTTCTAATCAAATAATTTACAATGCGATAAATATTTTTGTGACCGGTAGTGCCGGTACGCAAGGTGTTCTTGGGTTTTGGCAAGGTCCTATGGGGCAATCCAGCGGCTTGGATTACATCGATATACTCATAAGTGAAGTGGCTAAAGATAAACCACTGACCCACGAAGTAGGTCACTTTTTCAGTCTTAATCATCCCTTCTTTGGTTGGGAAAATAGCGGAGGATGGGACCCCATGATTTGGGGTGTTTCGGTCGGTGCTCTATCTCCTGACGGTCAAACCTTTAATGAAAAAGTGAGCGGGAGTAATTGCGAAACCGCCGCTGATGGAATTTGTGATACGCCACCTGATTATTTGTTTTGGAACTTTGTCACCCCAAACTGCAATTACACCGGAAACGCGCAAGATCCCGACGGCGTCACCGTTGACCCCATTCTGCCGAATTTTATGAATTACCTTTTCCAGTGTGGCGACAATACCTTTACAGACGGGCAGGTCAGTGAGATGCAGAACGGATTGTTTTTGGGTGTTCGAAATTACGTCCGTCCCCCTTTCACTCCTAACACCGCTGAAATTACAGAAAGGCCTTTACTTCTAAGCCCTATCGACAATGAAATAACCCCCGGCTTCAATACCGTCATTTTGCATTGGGATGCCGTAGCTGGTGCGGATAAATATTTGGTCGAGTTGGCCCAAATTCCCGTATTTAACGGCACAACCGACATCGTCAGTGAAATTGTGGGCGGTACTTCTTTCGTCGTTGATGATTTACTCGACCCCGGCGAAAAGTATTTCTGGCGGGTAAAGCCGTTTAACGACCATTTTACTTGTGCTGACTTTTCCCTCCTGACCTCCTTTACCACCGGTAGTACCGTTGTGGCTACCACTGAAATCAATGCCATAGATTCCTGGCAAGCTACTCCCAATCCGGTTCAAAGGGGGGCTAGCCTCCGAATCGAGATGAATTCATCTGAACCTTTTGAGGCTATGGTTACTTTGGTCAGCATGGAAGGCAGGGTGGTAAATAATTTCACCAATCACCAATTTGAGGCTGGGGCTTCAACCTTGGTTTTGCCTGTCAATGATTTGGCGGCAGGGCTTTATGCCCTCGTGCTTCGAACGAACAAAGGCGTTGCGACGAAGCGCATTGTCATCATGGAATAAGAAGTAGAAATCAGGAATTTTTTTCACTCTGTTAAGAATCAAACAGACCATTTACTTCCTCTTCTGTTTTGCGCAATTTGTCTTTGCAAAAGGCGATCAGTTCTGCTGCCCGTTTCACTTTTTCCGATAATTCATCCATGCTAACGACTTCTTCCTGTAATTGGGAAACGATTTCCTGTAATTCACGCATGGCCGATTCGTAGCTAATTTCCTTTTTAGGCATCTTTCGATTTTTTTACCAAACTGTGAAGAACTCCTTCCCTGAGAATGTTGGAAATAGAATCTCCTTGCTGGACATCTCTTGGAGAAGTTATTACCCGTCCGTTTTTCAGGGTGAGGCTGAATCCCCTGTTCAGGGTGGTTTGCGGATTTAATAGATCACAATTCTTTTCAATATTACTCAACCGCATTTTTTCTTTTTGAAAAATAAATTTCAGCGATTGGGGAAGTTTTTGTTCGATGAACTGTACCATTTGTACCCCCTGACTGATTTTCTTTTGGAATAAGAAATGGACATCTTGTGCCATTTGCTGCAAAGAAAATTGATTCTCTTTCACCATCTGGAATGTCTTACTTTTCAATTCAAGACCCAATTCGGTGATTGTGGATTCAAACAGATGGTTTCGAAGAAGGATAAAATCTGCCACAGCGGTAGGTGTTTTCAAGGCAGAATGAGCGACCATGTCCAAGACGGTTTCGTCCATGTCATGCCCAATTCCCGTAAGAACAGGGAGTGGAAAATTAGCCATTTCTTTACACAAGGCGAAGCTGTCGAAAGCAGCAAGATCTAATTTCGCACCCCCTCCCCGAATAATGATGAGGCAATCGAATCGGTCTTTTTGTTTTTCAATTACCTTCAATTGCCTGATTATCTCCATCTCTACATTTGACCCTTGGACAGCAGTCGGAAAAAGAGTGTTGGAAAACTGGAAACCATAAGAATTGGTGGTTAATTGCTTCAAATAATCCTGATAGCCCGCAGCCCTTTCTGAGGTAAGTACGGCTATTCGTTGCAGGACGGGGGGGAGAGCCAAACTTTTGTTTTTCTCCAACAATCGGAGTTTTTTCAATTCCCTGATTATTTCTCTTCGCTTCAATTCCAATTTCCCCATTGCATAAGCAAGGTCGAAGTTTTCAACCACCAATTTCAAACCATAGCGTTCGTGGAATTCCACCTTTACCTGGAGTTTTACTTCAAATCCTTCCTGCAGTAAAGAATCCAATTCCTGCCCTAAGGATTGCTTTAGTTTTCGATAATTTTTGCGCCAAAGTACGGCTGCAGCTTGGGCCAGAATTTCATCATTACCTTCTCCTTTTTGAATTAAATCAATATAAAAATGCCCTCTCGATTCCTTCAATTGAGAAATCTCACAGCGAATCCACAAGGCTTCGGGCAGGTTGAGGGCAATCACTTGCCGGATGTGTTCATTTAACTCGAAGAGGGTGTAGGTTTCCAATTTTGCGTTGTTTTTATTCTTTGACGCAAGCTAATAAAAAAGACCTAACATTAACTGTTAGGTCTGAAGAAGACTTTTCGTTTCGTTTGATAAAGAATTGTTGAGAGAAATTTTTGCAATCTCTCTCGTTTTTTTTATTAGTTCACCTGATTGCCCTTTCAATAGAGGTCGCTCGTATGATGGCAACGCGTAATTATTCTATTATTTGCCAATGAAGGGTTCTATGTCTGGTTCCAAAATTTGCACACGTTCGATGACTTTGACCTTTTTGGCATGGGCGGCCATACCTAGTTGTTGAAGACGAAGGTCGCGGATTTTAAAAAAAGGTGGTAAATCCTTTTCCGGCAAAGGGGCGGGCGGAGGGAATTTTAACCGCAGGTGATTGACCTGCCTGCCATTTTTCCAAAACCGGAAGCAGACATGTGGTCCAGTCGCCAAGCCCGTTGCCCCGACATAACCGATGACCTGTCCTTGTTTCACCTGTACCCCGCTGCGAATGCCTTTTGCGAATTTTTGCATATGCAAATATTGGGTTTGATAGGTTTCGTTGTGTTTGATCTTCACAAAATTTCCATTGCCTTTTGAGTAACCTGCCTTTATAACTACGCCATTCCCCACCGAATAAATGGGTGTGCCGTAAGGAGCGGCGTAATCCGTTCCGAGGTGAGGGCGGCGGCGTTTTAGTATCGGATGAAAACGACTCCGGCTGAAGCGGGAGGATATTCTGGAATACTTCACTGGTGCTCTTAGAAATCCTTTATTCATCGGGCGGCCTTCGAGGTCGTAATAGCCGGGGTCTTTGCCGTTGTCGTAGTAAATTGCATAATATTCGTTGCCCAACTGCTTGAAATAGGCTGCCTTGATCTGCCCTACGCCAACGGCTTGGCCGTCGATTAAATTTTCTTCATACAGCAAGCGAAAGCGGTCTCCTTTTAATAAATGATGAAAGTCAATTGACCACTGCAAAGCATCTTCCATTTTGGATGCCAATTCAAAACTCGTCCCATTATCTACCATCGCATTCCAAAGGGAAGATTCTATTTCGCCTTCTGTGATTTTGGTCTTTGTGACCATCTCTCGTTTCAGGCGATTCACTTCGAGATTGCCTTTGAGGTGGAAAATGATGTATTCATAGACGTTTGGTTC
>CAZJYF010000400.1:0-4301 GCA_964549665.1 uncultured Saprospiraceae bacterium | reverse complement strand
TTTCCAATTGGGGCAATTCATTGGCGCGGATGTACTCAAAACCAAGCGATTAACCACCTTCCAAGCCGGCATTCGAAAACCCTTCGACATCAGCATCGATGATTTGATTCGCTTCTTCGATGAGGATGCCGATTTGTTTCCGGAAATAGAACCCGAAGAAAAATTGATAGACGTGTGCAGCGCTAAAGAAGAGCCGAAGGCAGTGGAAATCGGCGACCGAAGCCCCCAGCCACGGCCGGATGAAGAAAAAGGCGAGGATGTGGACGTCGGATATGAGATGTAAATAAGCATTTGAGGGTAAATGGTCAGGTAAGGCATTAGCCTTCCATCTCCCGGTTCCGTTCGAAAAAGGAAACAATTAATTTAGTGACCTTGCCGGGAATTAAGACCCAAAAAGTAGATTATTCTTCCTCCAATCCCTTTGAAATTTTTGTTCTCCTTTCTTATTTTTTAATAAATTGGCTACATTTGCTCCATCTTTCGATTCAAAGGAAATGTCTCACAACTACTTTATTTCCGAGATTCACTTTTTACAAACACTTTAAAACTGATACTATGAGTCAAGTTATTGAAAAAACCAGATTTTCGGACGCGGAATTGGAGGAATTTAGAGTGTTGATAGAGGCCAAACTTGGTAAAGCCAGAGAACAATTGGATTTTTACCTCAGGCAGCTTTCATCCAGAGCGGATGACCCGGACGCAAAAATCAAGGGTTTAGATGATGGAAATAGCACCGCTGAGAGTGAGCGAATTACCCAAATGGCGGGGCGCCAACGCAAACACATCCAGCATTTGGAAAACGCCCAACTCCGAATCAAAAACAAAGTTTACGGCATCTGCCGGGTGACGGGAAAGTTGATATCCAAAGAACGCCTCCGCGCCGTTCCGCACGCCACACTCTGCATCGAAGCAAAGCAGAATCGATAAGATTTGCCCTCTTCGCAGGATAATCAAAGGATAGTGATTATACGTTGAGTGTAATCACTATTTTTGTATGTTTTTTGTTGTTCTACCCGGCGAGCCGAATGAGGTTTTTTTGTAATTTATTGTTCTAAAATCACGAAATTTTGAAGCAATCACATAAAGTCATAGTCCTAATTTTTTTCATTTTGCTAATTGACCAGGCACTGAAAATTTGGATTAAAACCCACATGTCCTACGGAGAAGAGATCAAAATTTTGGGACTAAATTGGGCACTCATCCATTTTGTCGAAAATAATGGAATGGCCTTTGGCATTTCCTTGGGCGGCGACCACGGCAAACTGGCCTTGAGCTTATTCCGCATCGTAGCTGTTTTTTTTCTCGGCTACTACATCCGCGTATTAATTCGATCGGGGGCTTCATTTGGTCTGTTGTGTTGCTTCGCCCTCATCCTGGCCGGGGCATTGGGAAATATCCTTGACAGCGCTTTTTACGGCTTGATTTTCTCAGAAACGCCCTTCCATAGTGGAGGCGTGGCCACCTTGTTCCCCGAAGGAGAAGGTTACGCCGGATTTTTGTACGGAAAGGTGGTCGATATGTTTTATTTCCCGATTTTGAAAGGTACTTTTCCCGATTGGCTGCCCTTTTGGGGTGGAGAACGCTACTTGTTTTTTCGTCCCGTTTTCAATATTGCCGACACCTCCATTACGACCGGCGTAATCAGTTTATTGGTGTTCCACCGCAGCTTTTTTAGTGGGTCCACTAAAAATGAATTAGAAAATGTCCCCGTTCAAATAGAAGAAAATGAAAGCTTGAGTAGCCATGCTTCTGAAAACTCGGCGGCTACTTCGGGGGAAGCGGAATCACCCGAAGTTGAAGTCAATCCACCATCCGAAGAGCAACGTTGATTCAGATTAACTGCTCCAGTTCTCTGCGTACAAAAGCACCCAATTCAGCGACATATTCTCTCGAAAAATTAAACTCGATACCCGCCGCCTCGTAAATCTCGCCAATCGGCCGGGTGTAACCCAATTTCAGGGCGTTGCAGTAATTTTCAATCGCCCGTTGGGGGTTTTCCCGGTATTGTTTCCAAATGGCAATAGCCCCCAATTGGGCCATGCCGTATTCGATGTAATAGAAAGGAGCTTCGAAGATGTGCAGTTGTTTTTGCCAGCGATATTCGAGTTGATCTCCAAGACCATCCATGTCAATGACTTTTGAGCGGAAGGTTCCGTAAATTTTAAGCCAGGCTTTTTTTCGTTCTTCACAGGAATGGGTCGGGTTGGTGTAAATCCAGTGTTGAAATTTGTCGATGGTTGCAATCCATGGAAGGATATTCAACACATTTTCCAATTGCCAAATCTTGGCCCGCCGCAAATCATCCTCCTTCTCGAAGAAAATGCCCCAACAGTCCATGCTGAGCAATTCCATCGTCATGGCAGCTAACTCGGCTACTTCCGAAGGCAGTCGTTTGGCGGCGGTGAGGCGGAAGTTCCGCGTGAGAAAAGAATGGACGGCATGCCCACTTTCGTGCATCAGGGTCCGCATATCGCTTGCCGAATTGGCAGCATTCATAAAGATGTATGGCACCCCCGTCAGGTGCAGTGGCATGTTGTAGCCACCGGGGCGTTTTCCCTTGCGGGAACCCAGATCCAAATGCTTCATTTCCCTCATGATAGAAAGGCAGTCGCCAAAAAACGGGTGGAGACTGGAGAGGCATTGAATAGATTTTTCTATCAAATCATTTTCATCGGCAAAGGGTCGTAAAGGAACCTTGCCGCTTCTATCCACCTCCATATCCCATGGGCGCAATTTTTCAAGGCCCAATACTTTTTGACGATCGGCATCGAGTTCTTCCACGATTGGAAGAATTTCATGGGCAATGGAATCGTGGAAATCAAAACAATCAGATACGTCGTAATCGAAACGGCCCAAGTCCTGAAATTTAAAGTCCCTAAAATTGTCAAACCCGGCATTGAGCGCGATTTGGTGGCGAAGCTGAAGCAATTCGTCAAAAATTTGGTCTAATTTTTCCGAATCCAGCAACATCCGTCGGCCCATTTTGTGATAAACTAGCTCGCGCCGCGCCCTGTCCGTTTCTTCAAGAATGACGGAAGCCTCCTGGAGGGTGAGCTCCTGGCCGTCCAGCATCACCGTCATTTCTGAAAAAACTTTTCCATGTTCTTTCGACTGCATCTTCATTTCCGTTTCCAAAGGAATGTTTTCCTCACTGAACAGGGCTACCTCATTGTGTACGCTACGAAGAAAAATAGCGTATTTCCCCTTATCCAACCTATTTGCAAAATGCGAACCGACCAGTTTTTTTTTGAGTTTATTTTCTAAGGAAGAGATATAGGGAGATAATTCCCGGATGGCGTATTGATATAATTCGAGGGCTTTTTGGTCTTTGCTATCCACGGTGATGCGGATGTACCGCCAAGCAAATTCTTCCCCTACCACCGCTTCCAACTCGCTCAAATCCAATATCCAACGCTCCAAATCTGAAATCGTATGAACAGGCCGGTTGAGCAACTCTTTGTAATACGGCTTGAGTTTTGACCACACGCTGACTTTGAACTCTTTGGGCAAATATTCCAGTGGCAAAGGCTTTGGGATGGCTAGTGTTTGCATAAATTAGTCTTTGAATTGCAATGGAAGAAGATACTATTCCTCTTCTTCTTCATCAGAAGTGTCGATAGACAACAACTCTCTTTCATTTAAAAAAACAAACCACTTTATCATTTTCTTGATGTCCCGAATGTGAACTCTGTCTGGGTCATGGGCTGGCAAAATATCCTTGAAATAGGCTCTCAGTTCGTCCGGTTTGGAAGAAAGAGAAACCGGGGGTTTATCGGGAAGTTGCGCCAGCATATTCCGGAAAATGGTCTTCAATTCCGCAGCTTCATCATCATCGGTCGTATAGATGGAAATAGATTCAAGGGGGGTGAACTGATGCTTGCGAGTAGAGGCAAACCTTCGTTTCCCGGAATCCAGGTCTTCGACAATCAATCCATTATTGCGGTTGGCTGCCAATCTGTAAATGCCCGGCATTCCACTGACGGCAATCAAGTCTTTTAAGTTCATAATTGAAAAATTCAAAAAGCTCTAGTTCGGTGAACGCTTAACTGATTTCTTTCCAATTGTGGAAAGAAATGCTAAGGTTTTCCGGGCGCAAAGGTAAAAAATTTCTCGAACCGTGAAATTGTCTATTGACCTTAAAAATCAATCTGAAATCTCGTTTCAACAATGCTCGTATTGCCTGCATTTTTTAGGTCCGCATTCACATAATTGAGCATTACCCGGCTGACGGGATTGAGGTACCAATTCAGCCCGACCGTCCATTCGCTCAGTACACCTCCTCTGATGGATTTGTCGTTCAG
>CAZJYF010000399.1:0-4311 GCA_964549665.1 uncultured Saprospiraceae bacterium | reverse complement strand
AAGGCTTTTACCCTTATTTCCGGGCAATTGAATCAGACCAGGATACGGAAGTCATCATTGAGGGACAAAAAGTCCTTATGTTTGGTTCAAACAGTTACCTGGGCTTGACCAACCACCCACGACTCAAAGAAGCATCGAAAAAGGCGATTGACAAGTATGGCACCGGCTGTGCGGGTTCCAGGTTTCTGAATGGGACCCTTGACCTGCATATCGAATTGGAAGCTAAACTGGCCGACTTTGTTGGAAAAGAAGAAGCCGTTGTTTTCAGCACCGGGATGCAAGTAAATCTGGGTGTTCTGTCATCTATTGTCAATCGGAAGGATTTTATATTCAATGACAGTTTGAACCATGCTTCCATAATGGACGGGGCGAGATTGTCTTTTGCAACTACCCGAAAATTTCAGCACAACGACATGAAGACGCTCGACGCAATGTTGGGCAGGACTCAATCTTCCGATTGTGTCAAGTTGATTGTCGTTGACGGCATTTTCAGCATGGAAGGCGACATTGCCAAGTTGGATGAAATCGAGCGGCTGGCCAAAAAACACAATGCTTCCATCATGGTAGATGAAGCCCATTCCTTAGGTGTCATCGGCGAAGGGGGAAGGGGCTGCTGTTCCCATTTTGGCTTGACCGACGAGGTGGATTTAATAATGGGAACATTCAGCAAATCACTCGCCTCCATCGGTGGTTTCATCGCTTCGGACTCGGCATGTATCAACTTCCTGAAACACAATGCCCGTTCGCTGATATTCAGTGCGAGCATCGCCCCTGCCAATGCTGCCTGCGTCATCGCAGCGATTGACCTCATCAATGAAGAACCCGAAAGGATTGACCAACTTTGGGATAATACGCATTACGCCCATAAAATTTTGAAGGAGCTGGGCTTCGAAACCGGTTTATCCGAAACTCCCATCATTCCAATTTACGTCCGCGATTCCGATAAAACGTTCGCGCTGACGAAAATACTTCAGAATGAAGGCGTATTCGTCAATCCTGTTATTTCACCCGCAGTCGCTGAAAGTGACTCTCTTATCCGCTTCTCCCTGATGGCGACGCATACCAAGGAGCAAATTGAATTTGCCATTGATAAATTGGTGAAAATCGGACGTCAACTGGAAATTCTGGATCAATTACCGGAGCAGGTTTAGACTATGAAAATAACCGAGGTAAGTACGGGCAAACAAAAAAAGCAATTCATTGACTTTCCGCATGACTTGTACGAAGGAGATGAAAACTATGTGCCGGAAATTTTCATTGGCCAAAAGGAATTGATGGACGAACGGAAAAACCCTTTTTTTAAGCATTCCAAAGTCCAACTCTACCTCGCTCGGCGAAATGGAGAAATCGTCGGTCGCATTGCTGCTATTCGCAACAACAACTACAACGAGTATGTAAACGGAAATGTCGGTTTTTTCGGTTTTTTTGATGTCATTGAGGATTATGAAGTTGCAAAATATTTGTTGGATACAGCGGTCAAATGGGTGAAAAAAGAAGGGTTGGACGGCATTGTCGGGCCGGCAAATTTTAGCACCAACGACACGGCGGGGACGCTCGTTGAAGGCTTTGAACTACCACCGGTAGTGATGATGCCTTACAACAAAAGGTACTATCCCAAATTTCTGGAACGCTATGGTTTTGAAAAGAAAATGGACTTGTTGGCCTACCACGTCACGGAAGAAACGGTAAATATGAAATCCGTTCGCATTGCCGGAATGATTGAGGAACGGCTTAAAAAAAAGGGCATCATCATTCGCAGTATCAATGCCAAAAAGTTCAAGGAAGAAGTGCGCAAAATCCGGGTTGTCTACAACGCCGCCTGGGATAAAAACTGGGGTTTTGTTCCCACCACCGAGGAAGAATTTTATCACCTGGCGGAGGGGATGAAAATGGTTTTGGACCCCGATTTTGGACTGGTAGCTGAACATCAGGGAAAAATAGTGGGCTTCGTTCTCGCCATACCCGACATCAACTTTATCCTTCGCACCATTAAACGCGGGAGGCTTTTGCCTTTTGGCATTTTTAAATTGCTTCTCGGGAAAAGGAAAATCACAAAAATCCGCATTATTACCCTCGGGGTTTTGGAAGAATACCGGAAGATGGGCATCGAAGGCGCCTTTTACGCCCGAATCATTTCCCGTGGGATGGAGAAGGGTTATACTTCGGCAGAAGCTTCCTGGATTTTGGAGAACAACGAAATGATGCGGCTCGGAGTGGAACACATAAATATGGAGGCGTACAAAAGGTACCGGATTTATGAAAAGTCCCTGTCAAAATGAAAAAGATTCTCATCACCGGTGCCAGTGGTTTTGTCGGCAGCTATTTGGTGGCGGAATGCTTGAAGCGGGAAAAGCTCAGCGTCTTCGCCGGGGTGCGCGCTACGAGTAACCGGGCATATTTGCAAGATGAGCGGATCCGTTTTTTTGAGATGGATTTCAACGATATTCCAAGACTCGAAAAACAATTGAAAGAGGAACGTTTTGACTTTATCATTCACAATGCCGGGATTGTCGCTGCACCAAAAAAAGAAGATTATTTCCACGTCAACTGCACCTTGACCAAAAATTTTGTTCAGGCCCTGGTCGAAGCAGATGCGGTTCCCCAAAAGTTTACTTACATCAGTAGTTTGTCTGCCTACGGGCCTGCAGATAGCAATGATTTGAGTGATTTTGTAAAAGAGGAAGACCAGCCCCATCCCCTCACAAGTTATGGCAAAAGCAAATTGGCTGCCGAACAATTTTTGAGAAAACAAGAATTATTCCCCTCCATCATCATCCGCCCAACCGTGGTATATGGCCCCAGAGAAAAAGAACTTCTCACCTTTTTCAAATACATCAATAAAGGCTGGGAACCATATGTGGGTTTCAAAAAACAACACCTCACCTTCATTTATGTCAAAGATTTAGCGAGGGCGGTTATTGACGCGGCTATTTCTGGGAGCATTGTTCAAAAAGCTTATTTTCTATCGGATGGCCAATTTCATACTCCCCAAGAATTGAGTAAAATTGCGAGAAAAATCTTAAAAAAGAAAACCCTCAAATTTTACGTTCCAGTGGCATTGACGAGGCTGGTAGCCTTTCTGATGGAAGCTGCAAGCAAAGTGTCTGGGCGCTTCCCGATTTTAAATATGGAAAAAGTAGATGAGTTGGAGAGCCGCAATTGGAAATGCGATTTTCAGCCGCTTTGGGATGACATTCGTTTTCGCCCTCAATATGACCTCGAGAAAGGCTTAACGGAAACTTTGTATTGGTACAAAGAGAACCACTGGCTTTGATGGTGGAAGATTTTTTGAAAATTTAGGAACAGATTAGTTCTTCCCTTTTTTAATTTTCCTTTCTCTTCCAACGGTGACTTCCAAAAAAACCAATTTTTGGACGTAGTGACGGTCAATACTCAACTTCACCTCGGAGGGTGATTATTTGACCGGTATTTACCTTTTTTACAGATTCTTTTTCGCTGACAGGTTTTGAAGCAGGTATCTGATCAGGAATTTAAAGGACTTGATTATATTTGAACCGAATCATTCGATCACCTGAAAATTTGAATTATTATGAAAAAGAATCTTTGCCTACTCCTTTTCCTGAGCTTTAGCCTTTCCCTTTTTGGCCAATCCGAAAAAAAAGAAATAAAATATGAACCTGACCCTGCACTTTCCGTAACCAAGCATCGTCTTCAATTTTCCGACGGCACAAACATCAGCTACACCGCCACCGCCGGGTATCAGCTTCTCCGAAGCGAGGATGGCGAGACCAGAGCAAAAATCTTTTTCGTTTCCTATGTTAAAGATGGGGAAGAGAACCCAGCGAAACGCCCGCTCACCTTTGCTTTTAACGGGGGCCCCGGCTCCGCTTCCGTATGGTTGCACATGGGGGCTTTGGGGCCGAGACGCATTCTGATGAGTGATGAAGGAGCGGCTTTAAAACCGCCCTACCAGGTTGTCGATAACGAATATTCCTGGCTGAAATTTACCGACCTGGTTTTCATTGACCCGGTGATGACAGGCTTCAGCCGACCGGCGGAGGGAGTGGATAAAAAGGAGTTTACCGGCTTCGAAAAGGATATTGAATCGGTGGGGAAATTTATTCGGCTCTACACCTCCCGAAACGAACGCTGGAACTCTCCCAAATTCCTCGCAGGAGAAAGCTACGGCACCACCCGTGCGAGCGGATTATCTGGGTATTTGCAAGACCGCTACGGGATGTATCTGAATGGAATCGTGCTCATTTCACAAATTACCAACTTCCAGACGGCGCGTTGTAGCAGGGGGAACGACCTTCCTTATCCGCTCTTTTTGCCCACCTACGCAGCGAC
>CAZJYF010000398.1:0-4312 GCA_964549665.1 uncultured Saprospiraceae bacterium | reverse complement strand
ATTAAAAATTAAAATAATGGCTTCACGAGACGATATAAAATTTTTAACCAACCCCAACATTGGACACCGGCAAAAAAAATATTGCCGCTTTCGCCGCTATGGCATCAAATACATCGATTACAAAGACCCGGATTTCCTCATGCAATTTGTCAATGAGCAGGGTAAAGTTCTTCCCCGCCGCATTACCGGGAACTCTTTAAAATATCAACGCAAAGTCGCCATTGCCATTAAACGGGCAAGGCATTTGGCCATGCTGCCCTATGTAGCAGACCTTTTAAAATAGTTTATTGGATGTGTTTGGCGCGTTACGAAAGTTGCGAAATTCTCTCAAGCTGGTCAAAACGCATTAGATTGTTCCACCAAAGCAAATTCTTTCAACATGAATATCATATTGCTTCAAAATATAGAAAAGGTAGGTAGTAAATTTGAGGTCATAACCGTCAAGAACGGTTTTGCCCGCAACTACCTTATCCCAAAAGGCCTGGCAATTATTGCCAACGATACCAACAGCCGCCGCCTTGCCGACCTTAGAAAACGGGAAGCTGCGAAGGATGCCAAATCCCTGGAGCATTTCCAGGCTATTGTCGACAAGCTGAAGGGGAAAGTATTGAAAATCGGCGCTAAAGCCGGGACGAGTGGCAAAATCTTCGGAAGTGTGACCAATATCCAACTTGCCCAAGCCTTGAAAGAGCAATTAAAAGTGGAAATCGACAGAAGGTTGATTTCCATCCCGGAAGAAGTCAAGGTTCTTGGTTCCTATACCGCCGTATTAGATTTGCACCCGGATATTGATGCCAGCGTAAATTTTGAAGTAGTGGGTGAATAATTTCTAAAATGAAACCCTTCTCCATTGACCCGGACATTCGCAAAGCGAGTACCTTGCCGGCTGAATTTTACCGCAATCCCAATTTTTTTGAGGAGACCAAGGAGAAGATTTTTGCTGCCACCTGGCAATACGCCGCAGATGCAAGGTTTGTAAAAGGTGCCGAGCAAATATACCCCTTTGTCTTGCTGGAAAAAGCACTCGATGAACCTTTAGTGCTCACCCGTCACAGCGATAGAACCCTTTTTTGCCTTTCCAATGTTTGTACCCACCGTGGCAAGCTGATTGTAGAAAAACCGGGTAATTCTCCCATGCTGAGGTGTGGCTACCACGGTCGTTGTTTTCGCCTCGACGGAACATTCAAAAGCATGCCCGAATTTTCAGAAACGATTGACTTTCCGACCCCGGCAGACGATTTAACAAAGGTTGCAGTGGAGGAATGGTTGGGCTTGTTGTTCGTTTCGCTACATCCGCGGATGAATTTTGAAGAAGTGATTCACCCAATCCAGGAACGCGTGCGTTTCCTGCCGCTCGACACCCTGGAATTCATCCAGGAAGAAAGTCGGGATTATTTTGTCAATGCCCATTGGGCGCTCTATTGCGACAATTACCTGGAAGGCTTTCACGTCCCTTTGGTGCATCCCGCTCTTAATGAGGCGCTCGATGTCAAGAAATACGACTACGAATTATTTCCCTTCGGGAACCTCCAAATCGGCATCGCCGAAGAAGGTGAGCCACATTTTGCTTTGCCCGAAAATTCTCCCGATTTCGGCCGGAAAATCTACGCTTATTATTTCTGGCTTTTCCCCAATTTGATGCTCAACTTCTATCCCTGGGGGCTTTCGCTCAATGTGGTCGAACCCCTGAACCCCCGTCAGTCCAAAGTCCGGTTCCGAACCTACCGCTTCAAAAACACCCCTTACGCAAGGGAAATAAATCAGATAGACCTGACGGAACAGGAAGATGAGGCTGTTGTGGAAAGCGTTCAACTTGGCATTCATTCCGGTTTTTACAAACGAGGTCGCTTCTCCCCAAGCATGGAAAAATGCGTACACCATTTTCACCTTTTGGTGGATGATTTTCTGAGCTGAGGTGGGGATAAATTTTTCTCAAAAGAAATGGCTCGAAAAAGAAAGGTTCGGGTTGTATCAGCTCGCGTGGACCGCTTTGGTAATAATTGAATAAAAATTAAAAAATATTATTGGCGTCGACTATTTTTGACAATTTACACCTGCCCGCAAAGGGGGTTTTTATTTTCACTAAAAATTAAGTACACATGGTCAAGCTGTTCGCCAAAGGAAATTTTATCACCCTAATAATACCCATCCTGTCTTTCCTTTTCTTTTCAGGATGCCTCCAGATGGACACGGCTAAGGAGGTTGAAAATGCACCCGACATCTTCCAAGTTCGTTTTGAAACCACCAAGGAGAATTTCCTGATCGAAGCACACCGGAAGTGGGCACCAATTGGCACCGACCGCTTTTACGAATTGCTGCGCGCCGGGTTTTTCGACGATTCCCGCTTTTTCAGAGTTCGAAAAGGATTCATCGCCCAATTCGGCATCAGTGGCCTGCCCGAAGTAAACGAAACCTGGCAGGACAGACCGATAAAGGACGACCCTGTGCGGCAGCAAAATTTAAAAGGATACCTCGCCTATGCGATGACCGCCCCAAATACCCGAAACACCCAAATTTACATCAACCTGGCAGATGATATTCGCCTCGACTCGGCTGGTTTTGCGCCTTTTGCCAGAGTAATTGAGCACATGGAAGTAGTTGATAGTTTGTTTGCAGGCTATGGGGAAAGTGCCGGAGGTGGAATGAGAGGAGGCAGGCAAAGCAAGATGCTGGAAGGTGGCAACGCGTATTTGGACGCGCACTTCCCCAAATTAGACCGCCTTATTCGCGCAACCATCCTCCCCGAAAAATAGAACTTCTACGGTTATTCGCCATTCATCTACCTGATTTTACCAATTGCATATCAAATTGTCACGCTTCAAAAAAAGAAGTCATCTTGCAATCAGAATTATCGTTTTTCTGTATTTCTTAGCGAATGAATTCAAGTGGAGGGTATCTTAACAGACGCCCTCCATTTTCTTTTGACGCATTGAAATTCTGCAAATGGGTGTCATAATCCTCTTATCTACTTTTTCCTACCGGCTGCATATTCTATTCTGTTTTTGGGGGATAATCTTCCACTTTTGTTCCAGTTAAATCTCTATATTCGCGGCTGCTTAATGGGAAGCAATCTTGAGAAAACATCATTTTTATTTATCAAAATTACCAGGCATTCGACGGAAGATTTTTTTGATTCCAAATCTACTTTTCTGGATTTTCAAAAAATGAAATGTAAAGACTAATCATTGCGGAAGTCTTTTGTCTGAAATCTTACTTCAATAGTCTGGAAAACAAAGAACGCATTATGATTCAAGAACCTAAAGGGAAATTGGGTATTCTGACACCTGGAATGGGAGCGGTGTCTTCGACGTTTATGGCGGGAGTAATAGCCATTCGAAAGGGTTTGGCAAAGCCTATCGGGTCTTTGACCCAGCTTGGCAATATTCGATTGGGGAAGCGCACGGAGAACAGAAATCCGCGAATCAAAGAATTTATTCCCCTGCCGGAATTGGAAAATCTCGTCTTTGGAGGCTGGGATATTTTTGAAGATAACATTTATGAATCGGCTATCAATGCCGAAGTGTTGGACAAGGAATTGCTCAACCAAATACGACCCGAATTGGAACAAATCAAACCGATGAAGGCCGTATTCGATAAAAAATTCGTAAAAAATCTGGATGGGCCAAATGTAAAAAAAGCCGCCAATAAAATGGAACTGGCTGAAGCCCTGATGGAGGACATCCGCCGGTTCAAAGAAGAAAACGGCTGCGATCGTTTGGTGATTATTTGGTGTGGTTCCACCGAAATTTACATCAGTAGCGGCGCAGTCCACCAGACGATTGAAAGCTTTGAAGAAGGCTTGCGAAATAATGACCCGGACATT
The DNA here is from genome assembly GCA_964549665.1 of uncultured Saprospiraceae bacterium. Lineage (GTDB taxonomy): Bacteria > Bacteroidota > Bacteroidia > Chitinophagales > Saprospiraceae > CAZJYF01. Next base: position 489 of record CAZJYF010000398.1, on the reverse strand, counting down.
GCACCCAGCATGATTTACACTTATGCTGCCATAAAAATGGGTATTCCCTATGCCAATGGCGCACCCGGTCTCTCCTGCGATGCCCCCGCTTTGGTAGCCTTGGCAAAACAAACCCAAACCCCCATCTGCGGCAAAGATTTCAAAACAGGACAAACCCTGATGAAAACCATTCTGGCGCCCGGTTTGAAAGCGCGTGCTTTGGGTATTCACGGTTGGTTCTCCACCAATATTCTCGGCAACCGCGACGGCGAAGTTCTCGACGACCCCGAGAGTTTCAAAACCAAGGAAGTTTCCAAGTTGAGCGTGTTGGATCAAATTTTAGAACCGGAAAAACACCCCGACCTCTACAACTGCTCCTGGACCTGAACCTGCCAGGCCCCACCTCGGGACGAGACGTGGCCGCCACCGTGACTGCGGAGCACCCCGAGGTGGCCGTCGTGGTGGTCACCATGCACGACGACCCGGCCCACCTGCGGGAGATGCTCGCCC
>CAZJYF010000397.1:0-4323 GCA_964549665.1 uncultured Saprospiraceae bacterium | reverse complement strand
CAAGGGAGGTCAGACTATCACTGATTTCGGACTTGGCAGCACCTCTATCAAAATAACTTCTCATTTAAAATATTTAAGCATCCCGGTCTTATTCAATTATCATTTTAAAAATATTTCCTTCGAAATCGGACCTGAATTTAGTTATAAAGTTTCAAGCAAAACTATTTTTGATGAGAATGAATTTGACGGTGACTTTGGTGACACCAAATTCGATATTGGAATTGATTTTGGAATAAAACATCATTTTAAAAGGTTGAATTTGGGAGTGCGTTATAGTCGAGGATTTAATAATTTTTCAGATGTGATTTTTACTGATATTAATGGCGATCCGGTAAATAACCAACCCAAGCTTTTTAATAAAATGATTCAGCTTTCAGTCGGATTTGATTTACTTCAAAAAAAATCCTCAAAGAAGGAGGATGAATGAATGGCAAAATATCAGATTTGCAAATCTTGCAACAATTTGATGTAAATCTCCATCCCCGCCTCGATTTCCGAAAGCTGAATAAACTCATCCGCCGTATGCGAACGGGCTGATTTTCCACAGCCGATTTTCAAGGTCGGAAACGGCAACAAGGCTTGGTCTGAAAGCGTCGGTGAACCAAAATAGTCCAAGCCCAAAGACAAACCGCGCTGCACAAGCGGGTGCGTCAACTCAATTTTGGAAGAATTTAGCCGAAACGAGCGGGCCTTTAAATCAGCCTTGCAATTTTCTTGCAAGACCTCAAAAACTTCCCGGTTGGAGTAGGCTTCATTCGTGCGCACATCTATCACAAAGTGACAGCTATCCGGCACGACATTGTGCTGCCTTCCTGCCTCGATTTGGGTCACCGTCAGTTTCACCTCACCGAGCAGTTTGGATTGTTTTTCAAAGGAATAATTTTGAATCCACTCGATGTCTTGCAGGGCGCGGTAGATAGCGTTCACCCCTTCGTCCCTTGCCGCATGGCCTGCAACCCCTTTTGCCACTGCGTCAACGACCATCAAGCCTTTCTCCGCCACGGCCATGCGCATCTGCGTCGGTTCCCCGATGATGCCGACGGCGATTTTTCCAAGTGATTCCAGGATGGAGGCGATTCCGTTTTTCCCAGATATTTCCTCTTCTGCGGTCACTGCCAAAATAAGGTTAAAAGGCAGGCCTTGTTTATTATAAAAATCGAGAAAGCTGGCAATCAGGGCGACCAAAGAACCCCCCGCATCATTGCTACCCAAGCCATAAAGTTTGCCGTTTTCAACAACAGGCTCGAAAGGATTTTTCGTCCAACCGCTTACAGGCTGCACCGTGTCGTGGTGCGAGTTGAGCAGGATGGTCGGTTTTTGTTCGTCCCAATGCCGGTTTCGCGCCCAAATATTGTTGCCCTTTCGCTGCGTGGCGATGCCCTGTTTTTGAAAAAAATCCGCCAAAATCGACGCCGTCTTATCCTCCTCTTTCGAGAAAGAAGGGCAAGCAATGAGTAGTTTCAATAACTGAATAGCGTCCTGTTTCAAAAGCATTTGCATTGGGGATTAATTAACTTGACAATTCTGAATTTCCACAACTTTCTGAAAATTAATAAATTATAGAACTACAGGCTGCGCTCTGCCCACTGGTTCAAACACGTAATACTTGATACTTTTTTGTAACCATCAGGTGTTGCCTCGGCGAGAGGAGGAGGAGGGGGGGCGAGGTGATGCCTGATGGCAGGTATTAAGGCATCACCTCGTTGCCATCCCTCAAAACCAGCCGCCGAGGCAACACCTGAACACCTGTCAAAAACATAGGATTTGATGCACTACTGCAAAAGTTGCGTTCCCGGTTTTGAATTATCGATTCCTTCGATGCCGCAGATGAACACTTCCGAAACGCCCTGCTGCAAGGCATGGAAAGCGTTGTCCAACTTGGGAATCATTCCGTCTGAAATAAGTCCATTTGTTTGATGGGCTTTGAATTCGGAATGGCGGATTCGTTCGATAACCGAGCCCTCATCCGCCGGATTTTTCAAAACACCGGATTTTTCAAAGCAAAGTTTGAGGGTAGTCTCAAAAAACGGCGCGAGGGCCGAAGCCAATTTAGCGGCAATGGTATCTGCGTTCGTGTTGAGCAACTGCCCATTTTTGTCGTGGGTGATGGCACAAAAAACCGGCGTGACACCCATTTCCAGCAATTGGCGAATCACTTCCGTGTTGATGCAATCAATATCACCGACGAAGCCATAATCAATCGGTTGCAGCTCGCGTTTGTGCGCCCGAATGACATTCATATCAGCCCCTGTCAGTCCAATCGACTGACAACCAAGTGCTTGCAACTTGGCGACGATGGTCTTATTTGCCCATCCTGCATATTGCATCGTCACTACCTTCAGCGTGGCAGCATCGGTAATTCTTCGTCCGTCAACCACCAGAGGGGCAATATCCAATTGCCGGCAAAGTGCGCTTGCGGCTTTGCCGCCCCCGTGGACGAGAATTTTCAAACCCTCCAAAGAGGTAAAAGCTTTAAGTGCCTGCTCCAATTTGGCATCCTCTTCCAACAGTTTACCGCCAATTTTTAGGATGGTCAATTTTTGCTTTTTCATTAAACAAGACCTTTTGAGTCATCAATTTGCGAAATCTCAAAGATTTAGTAAATTTCACATCAACAAAATCCAGCAATTCCGGTCTTTTAGGACAGCTTCTTTTAATGCGCTAAAATTTCTGCCAAAACCACCTGCGCGGCAAAGGTCCGGTTATTAGCCTGCTCGATTACCAATGATTTCGGGCTATCCAACACGGCGTCGGCGACGACGACATTTCTTCGCACCGGCAGGCAGTGCATGAAGTAGGCGTCTTTCGTCAAAGCCATCTTATCAGAGGTAATGGTCCAATCCGAATGCTGGCCGCTCACCTTGCCATAGTCCTCGTAGGAAGACCAGTTTTTGGCGTAAATGAAATCCGCATCCCGAAAAGCCTTCGCCTGATTGGTTTCGATATGCGCCCCCTTTGTGAATTCTTCCGACAGTTGGAAACCCTCCGGGTGGGTGATGGTCAAATCGACCTCCGCCCGAAGCATCCACTCGGCAAAGGAATTGGCGACTGCCTGTGGCAAGGCTTTCGGATGGGGCGCCCAAGTCAGCACCACCTTTGGATTTTCCACTTTTTTCTTTTCTTCGATTGTCATCAAATCGGCCAGCGATTGCAGCGGATGCCGGATCGCCGATTCCAAACTGACGACCGGAACCCTCGCGTATTTAATGAATGTGTTTAAAACAAAATCCTCGTAATCTCGCTCCCGGTCTGTCAAGGACGAAAAGGTCCGGATGCCGATGAGGTCGAAATATTGACTCATCACCGCAGCGGCTTCCTTGATGTGTTCTGCTTTGTCAGAATTCATGATAACGCCGTCCTCAAATTCCAACTTCCAGCCTTGTCCGGCATTGTAAACAATGGCACTCATGCCCAAATTTTGAGCTGCCCGCTGCGCGCTCAACCGCGTCCGGAGGCTTGGATTGAAAAAGACCAAACCCAAGGTTTTGTTCTTGCCTAATTCATTGAATTGTAGTGGGTTAGCCTTTATTTTAAGCGCTTTTTGCAGCAACTTTTTTAGGTCGCCTGCATCTTTTGCGGAAGTGAAATTTTTCATTCTTTTAAATTTAATTCCGTCCACCATAACTCAACTACCGTAGCTCCGAGCTTTGTCTCGGAGAAGAACCTTGCGTTACTTTTATGAGACAAAGGACGGAGCAACGGTGATGCTGTTCACTCTTCTCGAAGCGGAAGCTTCGAGCAACGGTTCAACAGCTTTTTCATAAATAAATCAACCTCCTTTTTTCCAATATTCAGTGGTGGCAACAATCGAAGCACATTGGGTTCGGAAGAAGAACCAGTGAAGACCTTCTCCTCGAAAATCAGTGCTTTTCGAAGAGCGCTGATGGGAAAATCAAAGGCTACCCCAATCATCAATCCTTTGCCGCGCACCTCCCTGACCTGCGGCAATTGTCCGAGTTGCTCACGAAAATACGCCCCTGTTTCTGCTGCCTTTTCAATCAAATTTTCGCGTTCGAGAACATCCAAAACGGCGATTCCGGCAGCGCAGGCTAAGTGGTTACCCCCAAAGGTATGCCCCAGCCTCCCAGTTTTTGGTTGAAATTTCTGATGAATTAATAACCCGCCGATGGGAAAACCATTTCCCATTCCCTTCGCCATCGTAATGATATCCGGCTGAATATCGGCGTGTTGAAAGGCAAAGAATTTCCCGCTTCGACCATACCCCGATTGCACTTCATCCAAAATCAACGGCACTTCATATTTCCCGCAAAGGGCCGACAAAGCTTTCAAAAAGGAAGGTTTTGGCACTCGAATGCCTCCGAT
>CAZJYF010000396.1:0-4329 GCA_964549665.1 uncultured Saprospiraceae bacterium | reverse complement strand
TGTGATGAGTTTGCGGGCAGTCGGCGAAGGGCACATTTCATCCATTGAATTCAAACAAGGGGTTATTGATACGAAAGGAGACATTACCTTTGAAGAGGAAGCGCAATGGCGCACGCCTGCCAGAAAAATACTTCCCAAATCGTTCTGCAGGGAATGGGTGAAAAAACGCCTCGCCGGCATACCTGGTTTTGAGGTGGATTTTTTGAAAAAACTTCCCGCTGACTTCACGGAAGAACAAGTCCTTCGGCTTTCCCATGAGAAATCCCGCACCCTTCTACTCGAATTGCTGGACGACAATTACGAGTTGCTCTTTGAAAAAGATACGCCCTTGCCTGAAGGAGTCATTTTCCCGATGGCAAAAAGCGAAGTGATGGGCATGGAAGACGTCCGATTGGTAAAGTTTGAGAATGGGCAGGAGAGCCAGTACTTTGGAACTTATACGGCCTACGACGGAAAAAAAATTCAATCCAAATTATTGGAGACCACCGATTTTCAGCAGTTTAAAATTCACAGCCTTTACGGCAAGGAAGTGGAGGATAAAGGAATCGCTTTTTTCCCACGCAAAATAAAAGGGAAATATGCCGTCATCTCCCGGCAAGGGGGCGACAGTTTGAGCATCATGTATTCCGACGACTACCTTCATTGGGAAGAAAAGCAGCCGCTTTTGTCTCCTTCTCAGCCGTGGGAATTGGTGCAAATGGGAAACTGCGGTTCGCCCATAGAAACCGCGGAGGGCTGGCTGATGCCCACACATTCGGTGGGGCCGATGCGCCGATACACCTTGGGCGTCAGCCTCCTGGATTTGGATAATCCGGCCCGGGTGATAGCCACTCTGAACCACCCCTTGATGGCGCCACTTGAAAACGAACGGGAAGGCTATGTGCCCAACGTACTCTACACTTGCGGGTGGATGCAGCAGAATGACAACATCCTGATTCCCTACGCCATGTCGGATGCGAGTTGTGGCTTCGCAATGGTTTCGACAGGTGAATTGCTTGCGAATTTGAGAACGTAACGTATCGGATACCTTGAAGGTATCCGATACGTGAAACCCTATATTTCAGCGACTTACAAATTTGGAGAAACACATTTGATTCGCTTTTAAAATTTTTTTAATAAAAAAACTCATAGTGCCATTTTCAAAAACAAAATATGCGTCAAGCCTGCTTTTTTTTAGCCTGACCTTTGTTCTGTTTTTTGGAAATTGCGGGAAGAAAAATCAAACTTCTAATGATGCCGATTTGGTCAACACGGCCCATTTGGATGCGCTGTATGAAGAAGTTAGACTCGAAAACGGAGAAACGGTTGGCATCATCCACATTTACAGCGAATACCCCGATTATAAATGGGTTGGAGATGAAGACGAAGGTGTAGCCTGCGTGGATGACGCGGCAAGGGCGATGGTTTTTTATTTTAAAAATTACCAAAAAAAGAGCGATCGCGAGAGTTTGCGCAAAGCCCGAATGTTATTGAAATTTCTCCTCCAAATGCAGGCTGCCAATGGTTATTTTCACAACTTCATCTGGCAGGATGGGCGCATCAATAAGGATGGTCGCACTAGCCGGGCAGAACCCAATTGGTGGTCGTGGCGGGCCTTTTGGGCATACAGCGAGGCCATGGCGACCCTTCCCGGAAAAGACGAATTGAGGCAAGCCGTCAAGAAAAGCAGACAAGCCCTCCTCAATGTCCTTTTGAAAGATTTTTCCGAAAGCGATTCGACTGTCGAAATAGAGGGACTTACGCTACCCCTGTGGTTGCCATATAAAACGAGCGCCGATCAGGCTGCCTTGCTTTTGCTTGGCTTGACGCCCATTTATTTGGAAACGCAGGACTCGGCCATTGAACACTATATTCGCCGATTGGCAAAGGGGATTTGCCTGATGCAAGTGGAAAATGGGGGCGATTTCCCGGAAGGCGCTTTTCTCAGTTGGGAAAATCTGTGGCATGCTTACGGCAATAGCCAAGCCTATGCTTTACTAGTCGCAGGGGAAGCCTTGAAAGATACAAACCTGGTAAATCGGGCCTTAAAAGAACCAGACTTTTTTTATCCACAGCTTCTCGCAAAAGGAGGTTTAAATCATTTCAAGCTAAAGAAGGAAGCAGGACAAACGGAAGTATTTGAGGAAGAACAATTTTCTCAAATAGCCTACGGCATCCGTCCGATGGTTTGGGCTTGTACGAAAGCCGGGGAAATGACCGGTAAAGAAAAATATTTCCAACAGGCTCAAGCCCTCAGCCGATGGTTTTTGGGTGAAAACCCGGCAGCCGCTATTCTTTACGATACCAAAACCGGCAGAGGATATGACGGGATAATCAGCCCTTCAAAACTCAATCGAAATGCCGGGGCAGAGTCAACTATCGAAGCGCTTTTGACTTTGCAGGCTTTGGAAATTGGGCGATAAAAATGACCTTCAATGACCAATCACTTTTCAATGACCAATCACTATTTAAAATCATGGCAGAAGTAATATTAAAAAACATTTCCAAAATCTACGACAACGATATCGAGGTGGTGAAAGACCTTTCTTTTAGCGTGCGGGACAAGGAATTTGTCGTAATCGTCGGCCCTTCGGGTTGTGGAAAATCAACCACCCTGCGGATGATTGCCGGATTGGAAACCATCAGCAAAGGACAGCTCTTTATTGACGAAAAGAAAATGAACGACGTGCCACCTAAAGATAGGGACATCGCCATGGTTTTTCAAAATTACGCGCTGTATCCGCACATGACGGTTTTTGACAACATGGCTTTCGGCTTGAAATTGCGGAAGCGCCCTAAAACGGAAATCAAAGAACGCGTCGAACAGGCAGCCAATATCGTCGGAATGACGGACTACCTTGACCGCAAACCCAAAGCCCTTTCCGGAGGGCAACGGCAGCGGGTGGCTTTGGGCAGGGCCATCGTTCGGCAACCCAAAGTCTTCCTTTTCGATGAACCCCTCAGTAATCTCGATGCCAAATTGAGGGTACAGATGCGCCTCGAAATCGGACGCCTGCAACGCGAGTTGGGCACCACGACGATTTACGTCACCCACGACCAAACCGAAGCGATGACTATGGCCGACCGCATCGTGGTTCTTAAAGACGGCGTTTTGCAACAAATAGACACCCCAATCGACATGTACAAGCATCCGAAGAACAAATTCGTCGCCGGCTTCATCGGCAGCCCGGCAATGAATTTCATGGAAGGCAGGGTGCTGGAAAATGGAACTTTTCTGGAGGCTACAAAACAGCTTTCCATTTCATTAAAAGAAGAACAGGCAGCCCCTTTGAAAGGCAAAGAAGTGATTTTGGGCATTCGCCCGGAAGACCTCCACGCCTCCAATCAAACGCAAAATCCCCGCTTTTTCAAATTCAATGCCGCCGTGGAACTCATCGAACCAATGGGCAACGAAACCTTTGTCCATTTCCACATTGGACATACAAAAATGGTCGCTAGAATTAAACCGGATACACCCGTCAGTCAAACGGACTCGTTCAACTTTGTCCTCGACTTAGATAACTTGCATTGCTTTGACGCACAATCAGAAAAGGCCTTGTTTTGACCTAATTGGGTGCCAGAAAAGTTTGATTATAATGCCTCTGTCGTGGGTCCTGGTTTCGTGGTAGCTTTGTTGACGGCGTCTATTTCTTTATCAATGTAATAAAGGCTTTGGGGTCCGTCGCCAATCAGCTTCAATTTGTCGAGAATAGTGCGCATCAAGGTCTCTTCTTCCCGTTGCTCCTCGACGTACCATTGGAGAAAATTGAGGGTGTTGAAATCCTCCTCTTTATAACTCAATTCAATCAAACCATTAATGGACTTGGTGACATTTTGCTCATGTTCATAAACCTCGTTGAACAGCGCGTGAATTGATTCAAATTCGTGCTCAGGTTGGTGGATTCCGGGAGTAAGGGCGTGGCCGTCTGCCTCATTGATGAAGTGAAAAATTCGAAGCATGTGGTCGCGTTCCTCTTCCGATTGGCGATACATAAATTGGGCACAGCCCTCCAAGCCTTCTCTATCGCACCAAGACGCCATGGAAAGGTATAAATAGGACGCATATCCTTCCAAAGCTATCTGCTTGTTCAGGGCTTCTTCCATTTTTTTCGAAAGCATAATTAATTCTATTTTAAGACTTTAAGATTTTAGACAAAAGACGACTGGGAATGGCAAATAAATGAGTTGAAGTACCTAAATCTTTAATCTTAACATCTTATGTCAAAAATCTAAAAAATTCGAATTTTGCAAGTTTACGCAATTCGCAGAAAGGAAAAAACAGTTTGACGAAAAAGGTTTGTCCAATGGGATAGTAATCATAGAAGGTTAACAAAATAAACAGGCAAATTT
>CAZJYF010000395.1:0-4336 GCA_964549665.1 uncultured Saprospiraceae bacterium | reverse complement strand
CAGCGAAGGGACCTTCCACAACGGAGGCTATTTCTACGAGGGCGTCTGGAACCGGCGACTAACCGGCAGAGTCGCTGCAAAACTCAATAATCTCGGAATCGCCAATCTCGTCGTCAGCCACGACTACCTCGACCTGAAGCTCCAATACCGCACCGACACGGCCAACTGGTACCACCAAAATTTCAAAAATGGATTGTTCGTTTCCAACCATTCCAATGCTTCGGGCAACCACCGGGCGCGCGGATTTGAAGTCTATACGACCCCTGGCGAAACCAAATCCGACCTTTTCGCCAAATTGCTCTGGAAAGAAATAAAAACCCTCCTCGGCGACCGAATCAAAATGCGCGCCGACTCCTCGGACGGCGACTATGACAAAGAAGCCCGTTTCTTCGTTTTGCGCAAAACCAAGATGCCTGCCATCCTCGCCGAACACCTCTTTTTCGACAACTTTGCCGACGCCAATTTATTGATGGATGATGGAATTGTGGAGTTCTTTGCGGAAGCACAGGTTCGGGCTGTCTTTTTGTTTGCCAATCAGTTATGAAAAAGGGGACGCCCATCTAAGCCTAAAGCGCCCAACTTCCAATCCAATTAGTAAATTGAGTGTGTAAAAAAATAAGGGGAAATAAAACAGGAGGCAAAAAGTAAACCCGCCAACAAATGCCTCCCAAATCAAAAATCAATTAATCGTAAATCACAAATCCGTATTGTGTCCTACACCTGCATTTTTCATATTTGTTTCTCCTGATTTGGTTACACACTCTAATAAATTGCTGCTCGAAGCCATTCAGACCGTTCCCCGGTTTCGCACCCGCCAAACGGAGACGAGCATTCGAAAAGGAAAAAGCAAGCCGCTGATTACGCTACCCACGCCAAAGAAAAGCATCTCACTTCGGATGTATCCCACAATCTGGTTTTGTTCTTCTAATGATTGTTTTTGGAATAATGATTCTAAACCGGTTTCATCCAGGTAATTGCGAAAATAAATAAATTCCTTTACCAGGAAAAAAAGGAGAGGAATGCATAAAAAACTCAGGGCTATTTTCAACAGTTCCCGCTGTGCCAGGAAGGTGTGTTTGAGTAAAAAAATATAGCGGGTCATAGTGAAGAAAGAAACGACGAAAAAAATATTGGAAATGAGGAAAGGATAGCCTTCGATTTTCGTTAAGATAGGGTACAGTATTCCCCCCAAAATAATTAGCGTGAAAAACCACCAAATGATTTCGAGCCGGATAATCAGATAATTCTTTTTATTCATGCCTTTTAATTGAGAATGCAAATCTACTCGGTCTGTTGGAAAAAAGTTGCTGGATTTGATCCCGCGATGAATTTTTAACTATTCCTTATGAGCGGTGGTGATTATCCTTTTCACCTCTTTCAGTAGGCGTTCCGGTACGTTGTAGTTTGGATTGGTTTGGTACAAAGCTACTTCGTTTTCGATGGTGTCTATTGCCTCAATAAGAGCAACGCTTCTTTTGTGGCTTGCAAAGAGCAAATTGCCGGGTTGAATTAATCCCTTTGCTATGGAACTGGCTACTTTTTTGAAACACCTGCACCGGTTTTCGGTGTTAATAATGCCACAATTGTTGTGAAGGAAATGGTGCAAACTTTTTCTTGCTCTCGATAGTTTTTGTCTAAAATTCTCGGGTGTGATATCCATTATTATTGCTCCGTCGTTGCTGTTGAATTCCAGTATCTCCCCTATGATGTAAACCAAACGCCCTTCTCTGTTTAAACATTGCAGCATGGCATTGGAGCATCCAATTTTGGCTTCCATAACCAATAATTTTTGCTCGGTTTCATTTGAAGTATATTCAACGGAACTTGAAATTCCCTGGTTTAATTGGGTTTTATATTGGTCAAAGGAAAGGGCGCGTTGAAAGGACTTTTGTTTAAAGTTGATAAGGCTGTTGGATGCTAGCCGGAAAACCCAGGTTTTAAAGTTGCTATTATGTTTGAAACTTCCGAGGTTGGTAATTATTTTTATGAGAATTTCTTGCGTAGCATCTTCAGCATCCTCCGGATGCCAAAGCATCCGAAGGGCTAAATTGTAAACTAAATCCTGAATTTGAATTACGACTTTTTCCAACGCTTTTTTGTCTCCCTTCACCGCTTTCCTAACGAAGGTCTCTAACTTGTTTTCCATTTCGATAAAAATATGAAATAATAATACCTGTCGCTACGGCTGCCATAATATCCAAAATGCCAGAAAGGAACATTGGTATTGGCGGCAAAACAGACCAGCCTGCCGTGATCAAATGGTCAGACAGGGAAGTGAGCCCGCCGCAAAAAGCACCCCACGCGATTCCCTTTTTCAACCAGCTTGCTTTGAAAGAAAAATATTGATATCCGATTACCATCAATAAGGTTTGAATGAAATAGCCGGCAAACAATGAAAAAAACTGTAATTCATCTTCAGGTCGCAAAGTCTCACCAAACAAAGGATTTAATAGCGGGGCGAGTACAAGCATGGCAATCAATGTCCCAACAATATTATTTCCGACAAATCCGAGCCCTAAACTTAGCAGGAATTTTTTCATAATGATTTATTTTTCAAGGATTAATTTTAAGGTTTCCAATTCCTCTTTTAAACCCGGAATTCCTTCCTTTCTCCAAACGGTTTCCGGCATACCTTTGGGTTGAAAAAGAGTGAAAATGTATTCACAACCACTTTGATTTTTTATCAGCCGGGTTGGGATGGGTTCCCCTTTATCAAGCACGACGTCGATTATGCCTGTCTTTTTGTCGGAATGAAACTCTAGCGGTACTTCTCCATATGGAGTAAGGGCTAGGAAGCCGTCGTTTGTTGGCTTCACTTCTTTAATGAAGTTGAATGCCCATTCTTGTTGGTTAAGAGGATTAGAAATGTAGTCAAATGCCTGGTCATAGTCCGTATTGATACTCACGGTTTGCGTTGTTACTTTTCTTAGAATTTCTGTTTCCATAATTTATTCCTTTAGAGGTTTTCCATATGTTTTACTCTTTAGACAAAATTGACGAGGAGAGTGTGACAGAATTTTGTTTTTTAATATAGCCAATCATTTTTCTCAAGTATTGCTAACAAATGAAGCGCTAAAGAAATCAATTTTTTGAATGAGAGGTTCATCGGCAGAATTCGGCAAATTTTTTGCCGTATCCCTTGTTACCTCCAACGGATAGTTCCCTCCCCACATTTATTTACCAACTGCCATAGGATACAAGTGCTTCTTGTACTTCAAGTGCTGTAAGCACGATTCGTGCGTACCTAGACTTCTTTAAATTTAAAAGAAACCGAATGTTCATTTTGACGAGAAACTGGAAAATTTGCTTGTTTATTAGTTTGTTGAGTTTAGAGTTATTTGCTCAAAATGCAACCATCGTTCAGTTGCAGGAGAAATTAGAAAGGACTGTCTTAGATACCCCCAGAGTTGAGGTATTGAATGAACTCGCCTGGGAATTTCGCCACATCGATTTCGATAAAACCTACGATTACGCCTGCCGGGCACTTGAATTAGCGGAAGCGCTCCATTATCAGTCGGGCGCTTCCAAGGCGAACAACCTCATTGGGCTGGCCTATTCATTTTGGGGGGAGAACGAGGCTGCGATGGATGCCAATGAAAAAGCCTTGCAGCTGGCAAGAGAAGTGCGCGACAGCCACTGCATTTCGGAAGCTTTGAACGACATAGCCGTGTTGCTGACTGAAAAAGCCGACTACCAAGGTGCCCTCGAAAAATATCACGAATCGCTAAACTTTTGCCGTGGTAACGATGCACTTGGTTTGGTCATCACCCTAACCAATTTGGGCACATTGCTCGAAGAAATTGGCAACGAAAAAAAAGCGATTGAATACTTTTTTGAAGCCAATAAGGAAGCCTTTCAATCCAACGACAGCCTAGCCATTTGCGAAGCACAGCTCAACCTGTCGTATTATTATTATTACTATCAAAATAATTTTGACAGCACTCTTTTTTACTTAAACAGAGCGCATGAAATCGGACGAAAGCTCCATGATCTTTTTGTAATATCCGAATGTTTGACCCAAAAAGGGATTATAGAATCTGAAAAGGGGAACTTTGACCTCGCCCTGAATTATCAACTGGAAGCGGAAAAAATTTTCGAAAATTTGGGAAGCAAAAATTCGCTTGCCTACCAACTGCTTGACATTGGATATACCTATAACCATAAAAAGGATTTCAGCAATGCCACCCAAACAGCTTTAAGAGGTCTTGCGTTGGTCCGGCAAATAGGCTTGAATAACTTGGTGGCAGATTATTATGAACTCCTTGCCGAAGTATATTCCGGTTCTGAGAATTTCGAGAGAGCCTTTCATTTTCAGAAACTGCTCACCGAAAAAAAA